>JANMSZ010000267.1:0-1596 GCA_031389925.1 Hyphomicrobiales bacterium
ATCGACCTGGTGCCGGGCAAGCTCCAGGCCGGCGGCACACCGCGCCGCTGCCCCGACATTTCGAAACTGGCGCACCTCGGCTATAAGCCGCGCGTGCCGCTCGACCAGGGTCTCAAACCCACGCTGGACTGGTACTGGCGCAATCTCGAACTGGCCCCGAAAGCGTAAATGGAGACTTCAGCTTTGCGTCCCACGAAAGTCGCGCGCGGTGCCGGCACCGGCGGCAGCGTTCCCGTCGAATGTTGTCAGGTCTGCGGCCATGCGCCGCTCGATGACGTGCTGTCGCTCGGCTACATGCCGCCGGTGAACCAGATGGTGCGCATCGGCGCCGTGCCGGAGCAGCAGCCGTGGTTCCCGACCACTCTCCTGCATTGCCGGAAATGCGAATTGGTGCAGCTCGGCACCGTGGTCGATCCGGTCATCATCTTCCCGCCGGAATATCCCTACACCAGCGGCATGACCAAGCTGCTGCGTGACAATTTCGCCGATTTGCATCGCGAGTCGGCGGCGCTGCTCGGCTTAGGTCCCGACGACTTGGTGGTCGATATCGGCTCGAACGACGGCACGCTGATCTCGAATTTTCAGAACGGCGGCCACCGCATTCTCGGCATCGAGCCGACCGACGTCGTCGACATCGCCAACCGGCGCGGCATTCCGACGCTCAAGCGTTATTTCGGCACCGAGGTCGCGCACGAAGTAAAGCGCGACTATGGCCCGGCCAGCGTCGTTACCGCGGCGAACTGCTTTGCGCATATCGAGGACGTCCACGCGATCGTCGACGGCATCGTCGAGATGCTGAAAGACGACGGCGTATTCATTTCCGAATCGCACTACCTCATTCCGCTGCTCGACACGCTGCAATACGACACCATCTATCACGAGCACCTGCGCTATTATTCGCTGACGAGCCTTAAAGCTCTGCTGGAGATGCACGGCCTGGAAGCATTCCACGCGCGGCCGATCCCGAGCCATGGCGGCTCGATCCGCGTCTATGCCGCGCGCAAGGGCACGCACAATGTGCAGCCAAGCGTCGCGCGCATGCTGGCGGCCGAACCGCGCGGCGAAGCCATGAGCAAGCGGCTGGCCGACTTCAAGCGCGACGTCATGCTGTCCAAGCTGCGGCTGCTGTCGATGCTGCGCGACCTCAAGGAAAAAGGCGCCCGCGTCGTCGGCATCAGCGCGCCGTCGCGCGCCAGCACCATGGTGAACTATGTCGGGCTCGATGAAGGCCTGATCGACTACGTCTGCGAGATCGCGGGCTCCTTGAAGATCGGCAAGTGCATGCCGGGCACGCAGATCCCGGTGGTCGACGAGAGCCGGCTGTTCGAGGATCAGCCCGATTGCGCCGTCATCTTCTCCTGGCACATCGCCGACGAACTCGCGCCCAAACTCAAAGCCAAAGGCTTCAAGGGCCAGTTGATTACACCGCTGCCGGTGCCCAAGTATTTATAATCTAAGTTTTTGTAATATGATGGCGCGATGAGCGACTTCCCGAAGATCAAATCGCGGCAGACCATCGACATTTCGCCGTGGATGAAGATCATCGAGCGCGAGGTCGAATTCGCGGCGGACGCCACGCCGGAGCTTTACCACGCG
>JANMSZ010000507.1:0-3639 GCA_031389925.1 Hyphomicrobiales bacterium
TAAGGCTACGCCGGGGGTGTCACCGGGTGGCCGCCAAGTACGTCCAAGTACCCTTCTCGCGCCACTGTGTAGCCCCTATATATTGGTTTGCGCGGCCGAGGCAATGTGCCACTGGAAAATCGATAAATTTCAATGCTTAACGAGGTCTACAACAGCAAAATCCTGGATTTGGCGGGCAATATCCCCCGTCTGGGACGCCTCGACATGCCGGACGCCAGCGCCACCGCCCATTCCAAATTGTGCGGCTCCACGGTCACGGTCGACGTCAAAATGAACGGCCCGGTGGTCACCGATTTCGCCCATGACGTGAAGGCCTGCGCGCTGGGCCAGGCGTCGTCCTCGATCATGGCGCGCCACGTTGTCGGCTCCTCGCCGGGCGAATTGCGGGAACTGCGCGAGACCGTCCGCAAGATGCTCAAGGAAAACGGTGCGCCGCCGTCCGGCAAATGGGCCGACATCGCCGTGCTCGAGCCGGTGCGCGACTACAAGGCGCGCCACGCCTCGACGCTGCTCACGTTCGATGCGGTGGTGAAGGCTGTCGACGAAATCGAAGCCAAGCGCCGGCACACGCTTTAGCTACTGCGCCGCCGCCATGCCGCCGGTCTTGCGCGGCGCCAGGTCGGCACGATCGCCGATGCCCTTGCCGCAGCTTGCCGTCAGGAGCGGCAGATTGACCACCGCGCCGGTATTGCCGAGGCGGGTCACCGTGATCATGCCGTCGCTTTCGGTCTCGATGACGACCGAACGATTGCCCGGCGCGGCGAAGGCGGCGATCACCGAGGACGCCACCGGCCCGGCTGCATAGGTCACGAGTTGGTCCGGCGTGCCGCGCCGCGCGGACGACGCGACCTTGAGCGTTGCCGCGGTGCCGCCCACGCGCATGGTGACGGTGCGCAACGAACCCGGCAGCGGCAGATTTTCGCCGTGGCGCCGGCGCTCGAGATAACTGACATCGAAACTTCCGCTCCCCGCGCCGCAGGCCACGACGAGATCGAAGCTGCCGATGCTCTCGCCCTCGACGGTCAGCGGATGACTCCGCGCCAGCGTCGTCGTGCCGTCGCGATCGACCATGGCCCAGCGCTGCGCGCTGATGGGGCTAGCGATGGCGCGCGCGCCGTCGGTGACGCGGCGAACCGGCGGCGCGGCCGCAGCGGCTGCCGGCGACGAGGAAACAGTCGCCGCAACGGGGGCCGTCATATCCTCGGTCGCAAGCCGCGTGTTGCGCAGTTCGTCGCGCGTCAAGGCATGCATCGGCTCCCACGGCGGAATGCGCAGCGCCAGATCGAGCAGATCGATCGATGCGCCCATCTCGGCGGTGTAGCGCGCCAGCCGGCCGATATCGCGCTGAACCAGCACGAGGTCCTCGGCCGAATAATTCATCGCCGTCGGATCTTCGCGGCGGTCGCCGAGCCATATCTGATGCACCATGACGCGGGCTTCGGCGGGCACGGTGCGCTCGATCCCGGCGAGCAGCACGAAAGCGCACATCGACTCGCAATCGGCGCGCGGCAGAACCGCGACGCGCGGTTGGCCGTTCGCCGTGGCCGGCAGATCGACGACACGGCCGACGGTGGTGTTGAGTGCAAGCTTCCGGATTTCGCGGCCGAGCGCCAGCGCGCCGATCACCGAACCGCCATCCGAGTCGAGGACCACGGTGGCGCCGGAGAGATTGCGGCTTTTGGCGAACAGCAGGAAGTCGCGCGCGCTATCGGACGTGATAGCGCCGGTCGCTGAAATCCAGATGGGGCATTTTGCGCCGCACGCGTCCGCGGCGCCCTGTGCGCGCAAGTCGAAGCGCATCGGCAACGCGCGGTCGCCCGCTGCGGATGCGGCCGGCAACAAGAACAGCGGCGCCGCAAATGCGAGCGCAATACCGAAAACAGAGGAGTGAAGCATCCTTCCCCCTTCTGGCCGCCGTGCTCTTTCTTCTTCTTGTTATTGACGTGGTCGCCCACGTTGCTGAGTCGAGGCGGCTTCAAAGAACCCGAATATGTCGTTTTTAATAAGGGACGAGAGTCGGGTCTAGTGTAAAAAAGTCGCGGTGGATGGCCGAATGATGGGCAATTCTCTAATTTGGAACTTTCGAAAGTTCCACACCGAACCTAAGTGAGCAGCAAATGACGTCGCGCGGTTTTGCCGATGGTCCAAGGATTCTCGGCCGCGCGCTGGTGGCGTTGTACCGCTACACGCTGTCGCCGCTGCTCGGTCCGCGCTGCCGGCATCTCCCGAGCTGTTCCGAGTATGCCGACGAATCGATCAGCCGCTTCGGCCTGTGGGCGGGCGGCTGGATGACATTGGCGCGAATCACGCGCTGCCAGTCTTGGGGCACGTCGGGTCTGGACTTCGTGCCGGGCGAAGCGCCGGCCAGCGCGAAATGGTGGCTGCCGTGGCGTTACGGCCGCTGGCGCGGGGTGAACGAGAAACCGCCGCACGTGCATCACGGATAAAAATGCACGGGCGGCGCGGAAATCGGGTGGATACCGTCCCGGCCAACGTCTCTAGTCGCGGCGAATATTTCAAGGACATGCAATGCCCGCAACCGGATCGGCCATCGATCGTCAGACCTGGTTGCTCCTGATCCTGCTGTCGGTGTTGTGGGGCGGCTCGTTCTTTTTCACCAGCGCTGCGCTGCGCGAATTGCCGCCGTTCACCATTGTGCTGGTTCGGGTCGCGCTCGGCGCGGCCTTGCTGCTGCCGCTGCTCAAGCGGCTGGGCGGCGCGTTGCCGGACACGCTCGCCGGCTGGAAGCCGTTCTTCGTGATGGGGATGCTCAACAATGTCATCCCGTTTTCACTCCTCGTCGCGGGCCAGACCTACATCACAAGCGGAATGGCTTCGGTGCTGAATGCGACGACGCCGTTGTTCACGGCGCTGGTGCTGGCCTCCTTCGGCGACGAACGCCTAATCGCGCGGCGCATCGCCGGCGTGACCATCGGCCTCCTCGGCGTGATCGTGTTGCGCGAGCCCGGCATCGTCCAAACGGAGAACCAGACCATCGGCATGTTGCTCTGCCTCGGCGGCGCCTTGAGCTACGGATTTTCCGGCCTGTGGGGACGGCGCAAGCTCAAGGGCGTGCCGCCGATCACGTCGGCGACCTGTCAGTTGCTCTGCTCCACCATGGTCATGACGATCCTCGCGTCGGCCATCGAACGCCCCTGGCAACTGCCGATGCCGGGCCTGGCCACCTGGGCCTCGCTCGTCGGGCTCGCCGCACTCGCGACCTCGTTGGCCTATATCGTCTTCTTCACCATCCTGGCGCGCTCCGGCGCGACCAATGTGATGCTGGTGACGTTGTTGATCCCGGTGACGGCGATCCTGCTCGGCGTCCTGGTGCTGGGCGAACCGCTGACGCTGCGCGAAGTCGCCGGCGCCCTCGTCATCGCCAGCGCCTTGCTGGTGATCGACGGGCGGGTGCTGGGCTGGCTGCGCGGGCGGCTCCCCGGCGCCTAACAAGATTATTGCGCCGCCCGAATCCCCTGCTATATCTCCCGCAAATCACGCTTACCCACGCTCGTTCGTGGGAGTGAGCCACAGGAGAACAGACATGGTCGCGCTGACCTTTCCCGACGGCGCACGTCGGGACTATCCCGACGGCATCACCGGCCTCGATATCGCCAAGGGCATTTCGCCTTCGCTGGC
>JANMSZ010000540.1:0-8856 GCA_031389925.1 Hyphomicrobiales bacterium
CGCCTCGCTTTGCAGGGTGAGCGCAAGCGCGGCGAGCGCCAGCGTCGTGGCGCCACCCCAGCCGACCAGGCGCACCGGTGCGCTGCTTGCGGGTTTACGTTTCGGTTTGGGCGCTGTCGCCATGTTTGCTGTTGATTCCTCAAAGGCGGCGAATCATTGAAAACATTAGCAGAATCCGGCAATGCTGGCTTTCGTCGCGGCGGTGCGTCGGCCTATACAGGCCCGCTCTGTTCCCCAACGGCCTCGTCGGCTATGGGAGCCTCTAAATCCGGCAACACTGAGCCCGAAGCGGATGTCTCACCGAACATGCCTTGCCATCGTGCTTGCCGCCGGCGAAGGCACCCGCATGCGCACGTCGCTGCCGAAGGCGCTGCATGCCATCGGCGGGCGTACGCTGCTTGAGCATGTGCTGACCGCGGCCGCCGGCGACGAAATCGCGATCGTGGTCGGGCCCGATCATGGCGCCATCGAAGCGGCGGCGAAAAAGATTGCGCCGAAGGCGCAGATTTTCGAACAGCGCGAGCGGCTCGGCACGGCGCACGCGGTGCTCGCCGCCAAAGCCGCGATTACGAAAAAGCCGGACGACGTTCTGGTGATGTTTGCCGACACGCCCTTGGTGCGGCCCGAGACTTTGGCGCAATTGCGCGCGGCGCTGAGCGGGGGTGCAGCGGTCGCGGTGCTTGGATTCAAACCGGCCGATCCGACCGGCTATGGCCGGCTGGTGATGACTGGCGATGAACTGACCGCGATCCGCGAAGAGCGCGACGCCAGTGCCGCCGAGCGCAAGATCGGCTTCGTCAATGGTGGCCTGATGGCGCTTTCGGGCCAACACGCGCTCACGATCCTGGAGCGCATCGGCAATGCAAATGCCAAAGGCGAGTACTATCTGACCGATGCGGTTGCCATATCCCGGGATATGGGATTGAAGGCGGTCGCGATCGAAACCACGGAGGACGACGTGCTCGGCATCAACACCAAGGCGCAACTCGCGCAGGCCGAAGCCGTGCTGCAGACGCGGCTGCGCACTGCCGCGATGGATGCCGGCGTCACCATGGTCGCGCCGGAGACGGTGTTTCTGTCCGCCGATACCAAATTCGGCAAGGACGTCACCATCGAACCCAACGTGGTGTTCGGGCCGGGCGTCACGGTCGACGACGGCGCGGTGATCCGCTCGTTCTCGCATCTGGAAGGCGCGCATGTCGGCAAGGGCGCGCGCGTCGGCCCCTATGCGCGCTTACGCCCCGGCGCGGATTTGGGCGAGGACGTGCATATCGGCAACTTCGTCGAGGTGAAGGCCGCCAAGATCGAAGCCGGTGCCAAGGCCAATCACCTGAGCTACATCGGCGATGCGCGGGTCGGCGCGGGCGCCAATATCGGCGCCGGCACCATCACCTGCAATTACGACGGCGTCGCCAAGCATCACACCGACATCGGCGCGGGCGCCTTTATCGGCTCCAACTCGGCGCTGGTGGCGCCGGTCAAGATCGGCGATGGCGCCTATGTCGGCTCCGGTTCGGTCGTGACCAAGGACGTACCGGCCGATGCACTGGCGGTGGCGCGCGGCGAACAAACGATTAAGGAAGGCTGGGCAAAGCGCTTTCGGGAGATTATGGCCATGCGCAAGGGCCTCGCTAAGAAAAAGTAACGCTGTCACACAACGAAATGCGTTTTGATTTCCATTTGGTTGCCGCGGCCAGTTAAGGCAACACATCAATAAAGGGGCCATCCAACCGGATGTGCGGGATCGTCGGAATTCTTGGGACTAGCCCGGTTGCCGGGCATCTGGTCGATGCGCTCAGGCGCCTCGAATATCGCGGCTATGACTCCGCCGGTATCGCCACGCTCGATCATGGCGCGCTGGCGCGCCGCCGCGCCGAGGGCAAGCTCGCGGCGCTCGCTTCGCGGCTGGAGAAGGAGCCGCTCGGCGGCAATATCGGCATCGGCCACACCCGCTGGGCGACGCATGGCCGCCCAACCGAAAGCAACGCCCATCCGCACGCCACCGACCGCGTCGCCGTCGTGCATAACGGCATCATCGAGAATTTCCGCGAACTGCGCGAAAAGCTGATCGCCAACGGCGCGAAATTCCGCAGCGAGACCGATACCGAAGTCGTCGCGCATCTCGTCACCGAGGAAATGAACAAGGGCAAGCCGCCGGTCGAGGCGGTGGCGGCGGCGCTCAAGCAGTTGCGCGGCGCCTTCGCGCTCGCCTTCCTGTTTGCTGGTGAAGACAACCTGATGATCGGCGCGCGCAAGGGTTCGCCGCTCGCCATTGGCTACGGCAAAGGCGAGATGTTCCTAGGGTCCGACGCGATCGCGCTGGCGCCCTTCACCAGCAGCATCAGCTATCTGGAAGAGGGCGACTGGGCCGTGCTGACCCGCAAGGGTGTCAAGATTTACGACGTGCAGGACAAGCCCGTCGAACGCGCGATCGTCAAATCGACCGCGACCGCGCACATGGTCGACAAGGGAAACCACAAGCACTTCATGGGCAAGGAAATCCATGAGCAGCCCGAAGTGGTCGGCCATACGCTGGCGCATTACATCGACATGGTCACCGAGAAGGTGGCGCTGCCGGAAGAGTTGCCGTTCGACTGGAAGAAGATCAAGCGTCTGTCGATCTCGGCCTGCGGCACGGCTTTCTATGCGGGACTGGTGGCGAAATACTGGTTCGAGCGTTTCGCCAAGCTGCCGGTCGAAATCGATATCGCCTCGGAATTCCGCTATCGCGGCGCGCCACTGGAGCCGGGTGACCTCGAATCTTCATTTCGCAGTCGGGCGAAACCGCCGACACGCTGGCGACGCTGCGCTATGCGCGCGAGATGAAGCAGCACATTCTGTCCGTCGTGAACGTCACGACGTCGAGCATCGCGCGCGAGAGCGACGTCATCATGCCGACGCTGGCCGGACCGGAAATCGGCGTTGCCTCGACCAAGGCCTTCACCTGTCAGCTCAGCGTGCTGGCTTGCATCGCGCTGGCCGCCGGCCGCGCGCGGGGCGAGTTGTCGGCCGACGACGAGCAGAAGCTGGTGCGCGCCCTGATCGAAGTGCCGCGCCTGATGGCGGAAGCGCTCAAGCTCGAACCGCAGATCGAGAAGCTGTCGCACGACCTCGCCAAGGCGCGCGATGTTCTGTATCTCGGCCGCGGCACGAGTTTTCCGATCGCCATGGAAGGTGCGCTCAAGCTCAAGGAAATTTCCTACATCCATGCCGAAGGCTATGCCGCGGGTGAACTCAAACACGGGCCGATTGCGTTAATCGATGAAACGATGCCGGTGATCGTGATCGCGCCGCACGACCGGGTGTTCGAAAAGACGGTGTCGAATATGCAGGAGGTCGCGGCGCGCGGCGGCAAGATCATCCTGGTGACCGACCCGCAGGGCGCCAAGGAAGCCACCATCGAGTCGCTGGAAACCATCATCCTGCCGGACATGGCATCGACCGTGACGCCTTTGGTCTATGCCGTCGCCGTGCAACTGATCGCCTATCATACGGCTGCGGCGATTGGCACCGACGTGGATCAGCCGCGCAATCTCGCGAAATCGGTCACCGTAGAGTAGGATGACACTATGGCTGAAATCGATCCCACTGCTGTCGATGTAGCCGAACCCGCGCCGTCGCATACCAGCGCGGCCGGACGCATCCGCAACTATTTTCTCACCGGACTTGTCGTGGCGGGGCCGGTATTCGTCACCGTCTGGCTGACTTGGTCGTTCATCAACTGGGTCGACAATTTGGTGCGGCCCTTCATTCCGCCGACCTATCGGCCTGAAACTTATCTGCCGTGGCCGGTCCCCGGTACCGGCCTCGTGATCGCCTTTATCGCGCTGACGTTGCTTGGCTTCCTCACCGCGAACCTGGTGGGTCGCAAGCTGGTCGATCTCGGCGAAAGCGTGCTGAGCCGCATGCCGATCGTGCGACCGGTCTACAAGACCATGAAGCAGATCTTAGAGACGTTATTCTCGAAAACCGGTTCCGGCTTCCGCCAGGTGGCGCTGGTCGAATTCCCGGCGCCCGGCATGTGGTCGCTGGTGTTCGTGTCGCTGCCGCCAAGCGCCGACCTGGCGGCAAAGCTGCCCGACGGCGAACACGTGTCGGCCTTCATGCCCTGTACGCCGAACCCGACCACCGGCTTTTTCTTCTACGTGCTGCGCAAGGACCTTATCGTGCTCGACATCTCGGTCGAGAGCGCGATGACGCTGTTGATCTCCGCCGGCATGGTCCAGCCCGGCAACGATGCGCAGAAGAAACTCGCCTCGCTCGCCGCCACCGCGAAAGCGGCGCAGGCGGCGCGCAGCCCCGTTATTGCCAAGTAATTATCCCGCGCGGATGAGCTTGATCGCTTCGTCCTTGCCGAACAGATAGAGCAGGTGGCGCAGCGCCTGGCCGCGCGGCGTCTCCAAGGTCGGGTCGCGGTTGAGCACGAGCGCAGCATCGTCGCGCGCGGCGCCGAGATATTTGCCGTGCACCTCGATGCGCGCGATCTGGAAGCCGGGCGAGCCGCTCTGGCGCGTGCCGAGGACGTCGCCTTCGCCGCGTAAGCGCAAGTCCTCTTCAGCGATGCGGAAGCCGTCCTCGGTTTCGCGCAAGATCGCCAGCCGCGCCTTGGCGGTCTCGCCGAGCGGCGCCTTGTAGATCAGCAGACAGGTGGACTGGCCGCTGCCGCGGCCGACGCGGCCCCGTAGCTGGTGCAACTGCGCCAGACCGAAACGCTCGGCGTGCTCGATGACCATGATGGTGGCTTCCGGCACGTCGACGCCGACTTCGATGACCGTGGTGGCGACCAGGAGTTGGGTCTTGCCGGAGGCGAAGCGCTCCATGGCGGCGTCTTTCTCCGTGCCCTTCATGCGGCCGTGCACCAGATCGACCTTGGCGCCAAAGCGCTTGCGCAATTCCGCGTAGCGCTCCTCGGCGGCGGCGAGATCGATCTTCTCGGAATCCTCGACCAGCGGGCAGACCCAATAAGCGCGCTTGCCCTCGGCGATGGCGCGGCCGACGGCGTCCTCGACTTCCTCGACGCGCGACAGCGCGATGGTGCGGGTGTCGATCGGCTGGCGGCCCGCCGGCTTTTCGCGCAATTCGGAAATATCCATGTCGCCGAAATAGGACAGCACCAGCGTGCGCGGGATCGGCGTTGCGGTCAGCACCAGGACGTCGACGGCGTCGCCTTTCTGCGTCAGCGCCAGGCGCTGATGCACACCGAAGCGGTGTTGTTCGTCGACCACCGCCAGCGCCAGGTCGTGAAACGCCACATCCTCCTGGAACAATGCGTGCGTGCCGATCAGAAGATCGATATCACCGAGCGTCAGGCGGTCGAGGATTTCCTTGCGCCCGGAGCCGCGCTCGCGGCCCGTCAGTATCGCAACGCGGATGCCGGCGGCCTCGGCCAAAGGTGCGATCGTATTGAGATGCTGGCGCGCCAGAATTTCGGTCGGCGCCATGAAGGCGGCCTGGCGCCCGGCCTCGATCACGGCGGCGGCGGCGGCCAGCGCCACCACAGTTTTGCCGGAGCCGACATCACCTTGCAGCAATCGTAGCATGCGTTGCGGCAGCGCCAGATCGTTGACGATGTCGTTGACCGCCTGCTGCTGCGAATGCGTCAGCGAGTAGGGCAACGCTTTGAGTATCTTCGCGCGCATGTGGCCTTCGCTGGACGTGCCGCGCCCGGACTGCCGGCGCATATGAGCGCGCACGAGCGCGAGCGCCAGTTGGCCGGCAAGCAGTTCGTCGTAAGCCAGCCGCGTCCATGATGGGCCTTCCGGCACGATATCGTGCGGCTCATGCGGCCGGTGTAGTTGGCGCAAGGCGTCGGTAAAGGCCGGCATGCGCTCGCGCGAAACCCAGGCCTCGTCCTGCCATTCCGGGAGTTCGGGCAGGCGGGCCACCGCGCCGTCCATCGCGCGCCGGACATTGCCGAGCGCAAGCCCTTCGGTCAGCGGATAGACCGGCTCGACCAGCGGCAGATCGGCGAAACCTTTCTCGTCGACCACCCGGTCCGGGTGCACCATCTGCAGCATGCTGTCGTAGACTTCGGCCGTGCCCGAGACGTAACGCATCTCGCCGACCGGCAGCAGCTTCTCCAGATAATCCTTGCGGGCGTGGAAAAACGTCAGCGTCAACGTGGCGTCGGTATCGTCACCGGTGACGATCCGGTAGGGCGCGCGCGGCCGGTTTGGCGGCGACGGTCGATGCTCCAGGACGGTGACCGCGACGGTCACCACCTGGCCGGGCTGCACTTCGTTGAGCTTGGGCCGGGCGCGGCGGTCGATGGCGCCGGCCGGCAGATGCATCAGCAGATCGACGACGCGCGGCGCCTCGCGGTCCAGCAACTTGCCATAGAGCAGTTCCAGCTTCGGCCCGACGCCGGGCAGGCTGGTGAGCGAGGCGAACAGGGGATTGAGGACGAGCGGCCGCATGGCGGCATGCTGGCTTGCGCGCAAGTGAGAAGCAATGTGGACGCAATGCGCCTGTGCAAAGCAAGCCGCTGACATTGCTGGCAAAGCACTCTATATAGACCCCGCACCCGGCACCCGCCGGGTTTTTGGCGTTGGAGTGAAGGCCTTGAGCGGCAATTCGGGCGGACCTGGAATTTCGAGCGACGGGCTGGACCCGCGCCGGCGCCGGCTGCTGTTCCGCTCCTGGCACCGCGGCATCCGCGAGATGGACATGGTCTATGGCCGCTTCGCCGACGCGCAGATCGCGGCGCTGAGCGATACCGAGCTCGACGATCTCGAAAAGTTGCTCGAGCTGCGCGACCAGCAGGTGTTCGACTGGGTGTTCGGCGCGCAGCCGCTCGATTCCGCCTACGACACGCCTCTGTTTCGCCGCCTGCTGGCGTTTCATGACGATGGCAAAACAATCAAGTGAAAAGACGATCAAGGCAAAGAGACGTTAAGACATGGCGACGACGAAATCTCCCGCTGAACAATTGAAACCCGGCAAGGCCCTGACGCTGTCGCAAGTCGCCGACGGCGCCGAAGGCCTGGTGCTGGCCGATCTCGCGCGCGCGGTCGCGGCGCGGCCTGACGCGCCGGCGATTTCGCTGTGCGTGATCTGCCGCGACGGCCAGCGCATGGCGTCGCTGACGCGCGCGCTGGCATTCTTCGGGCCCGATTTGCTGACCATGGAATTCCCGGCCTGGGATTGCCTGCCCTATGACCGCGTGTCGCCCAATGCGTCGGTCGTGGCGCAGCGCACGACCGCGCTGTCGCGCCTGGCGCGCGTCAAAGGCCGCGACAGGCCGTCGGTGCTGCTCACGACCGTGAACGCCGCGCTGCAGCGCGTCCCGGCGCGCGAATTCGTCGCCACGCACGCGTTGTCGGTCGCGCCCGGCAACGTGCTCGGCATGGCGGGTGTGGTCCAATGGCTTGAGCTCAACGGCTTCCAGCGCGCCTCGACCGTGCGCGAGCCCGGTGAATACGCGGTGCGCGGCGGCATTCTCGATCTGTTTCCGCCGGGCATGGACATGCCGGTGCGCTTCGACTTCTTCGGCGACTCGCTGGAGACCATCCGCACCTTCGATCCGCAAACCCAGCGCAGCGAAATGACGATGAGCGGGCTCGATCTGGTGCCGGTCGCGGAATTCCAGCTCATCACCGAAACCATCCGGCGTTTCCGCACCGGCTACGTCGCGGAATTCGGCGCGACCACGCCTGACGATCTTTTGTACGAGGCCGTCAGCGAAGGCCGCCGCTATCCCGGCATGGAGCACTGGCTGCCACTGTTCCACGACAAGCTCGAAACGATCTTCGATTATCTGCCGGGCACGCCACTGGCGCTGGAGCATCTCGACCAGGACGCCGCGCATGAGCGCTTCACGCAGATCAAGGATTACTACGAAACGCGCAAGGAAGCGCTGAAAGACGGCATGACGCCGTCCTACAAGCCACTGAAGCCGGACCGGCTCTATCTGACGGAAGCCGAATGGAAAGAGCGCCTCGACGCCTCGGCGATGGCGAAGCTGACGCCCTTCGCGGTGCCGGAAGAACGCGACGTCATCGATGTCGGCGCCCATGCGGGACACAATTTCACCGCCGAACGCGCCGCCAACGCCAACGTGTTCGAGGCTGTCAGCAAGCACGTCTTCGGGCTCCAGGAATCCGGCAAGCGCGTTGCCATCGCGCTGTGGAGCCAGGGCGCGCGCGAGCGCATGAGCCACGTGCTCGCCGACCACAAATTGCACAATCTGTCGCCGGTCGGCTCCTGGGCGCAGGCGCTGGCGCTGCCCAAGCACACCGTCGCGCTCGCCGTGCTCGGCATCGAATCCGGCTTCGAGACCGGCGAATTAGCGATCGTCACCGAACAGGACATCCTCGGCGACCGCCTGGTGCGGCCGCGCCGCGCGCAGAAACGCGCCGACAATTTCATCGCCGAAGCGACCAGTCTCGCGGCCGGCGATCTGGTCGTTCACGTCGATCACGGCATCGGCCGCTTCGTCGGCTTGCAAGCGATCACGGCTGCCGGCGCGCCGCATGATTGTCTGGAAATCCATTACGCCGACGACACCAAGCTGTTCCTGCCGGTCGAAAACGTCGACCTGCTGTCGCGCTACGGCGCCGAGCAGAGCAATGTCGAGCTCGATCGTTTAGGCGGCGGCAACTGGCAGGCGCGCAAGGCGCGCATGAAGAGCCGCATCCGCGAGATCGCCAGCGAGTTGATCAAGATCGCGGCCGAGCGGCTGTTGCGCGACGCGCCCAAGCTCGCGGTCGGGCCGGGCGCCTATGACGAATTCTGCGCCAGCTTCCCCTATGAGGAGACCGAGGACCAGTTGGCGGCCATCGACTCCACGCTCAAGGACCTCGGCGCCGGCAAGCCGATGGACCGGCTGGTCTGCGGCGACGTCGGCTTCGGCAAGAC
>JANMSZ010000559.1:0-1525 GCA_031389925.1 Hyphomicrobiales bacterium
GATTCTGATGAGTTGCGCGCTCGCGGCTTGCGCCGGCGGCGACGCGGTTCCGAAAAGCGAGCCGAGCTTCTATCGCAGCCTGGCAAAGCCCGGCGCGCAGCTCGACGAAGCCGCCGCCGCCTCGATGATCTCCGGCTATCGTGCCAACAATAATTTGCCGACCGTGACGCTCGATCCCGAGCTTTCGCGGCTCGCCGCTGCGCAGGCCAGCGTGATGGCCAAGCGCGACAGGCTTGACCACAGCGCCGGCAAGCCCTTCGTCGGCCGGCTGAAGGCGTCGGGTTACGACGCCAAGACCGCGGCCGAGAACATCAGCGCCGGCTATCACACACTCGCCGAGGCATTTTCCGGCTGGCGCGACTCGCCCCCGCACCGCGCCAACATGCTGCTCAAGGGCGCGACCCGCATGGGCATCGCCGCGGTCTATACGCCGGCCTCGAAGTACAAGGTGTACTGGGCGCTGATTTTGGCCGAACCGGAAGACGGCAAGCGGTAACGCATCCGCCCTGGACCTCACGCCCGCGACTGACTAGCCTCGCCGTCCCATGCCGGGATCTGCCGTTCGCGACTACGATCAGCTCTATCGCAAATTTCGCTGGGACATCCCGGCGCGATACAATATTGGCGTCGACTGCTGCGATAAGTGGGCCGCACAAGACAGCAGCCGTCTCGCCATTCTGCACGTCCATGCCGACGGCCGCGAGGACAAGATCACCTATGGCTGGCTGCGCGAGACGTCGAACCGGCTCGCCAATGTGCTGCGCGCGCAGGGCGTCGGACGCGGCGACCGCGTTGCGATCTTCCTGCCGCAGGCGCCGGAAGTCGCGGCCGCGCACATTGCGATCTATAAGCTCGGCGCGGTCGCGCTGCCGATCGCGATTTTGTTCGGGCCTGACGCGCTGTGTTACCGGCTGCAGAATTCCGGCGCCAAAGCGCTGCTGACCAACGCGCAGGGGCTCGGCAAGCTGGCGCAAGTGCGCGACCAGGCGCTCGATCTGACCTGCGTGCTGTCGATCGACGGCCAAGCGGACGGCGCCGAAAGCTTTCACGACCAGCTTGGGCGTGCGTCGTCGGACTTTACGCCGCTCGACACCGCGGCCGACGATCCGGCGATGATGATCTACACGTCGGGCACCACTGGCCAGCCGAAAGGCGCGCTGCACGGCCATCGTGTCCTTTTGGGGCATGTGCCCGGGGCGGAGTTGCCGCATTATCCGTTCCCGCAATCAGGCGACAGTTATTGGACGCCGGCCGACTGGGCTTGGGCCGGTGGCCTGCTCGACGTGCTGCTGCCGAGCCTGCATCACGGCGTGCCGGTGGTGGCGCGCAAGTTCGACAAGTTCGATCCGGAGGAGGCTTTCGCGCTGATGGCGCAGGCGCAAGTCCGCAACGCGTTCATCCCGCCGACCGCCTTGCGCATGATGCGCGCAGCGCAAAATCCGCGCGGCCGATACGATTTCATATTGCGCAGCATCGCCTCGGGCGGCGTGTCGCTCGGTATCGAAGCGCTGGAGTGGGGCAAGAC
>JANMSZ010000574.1:0-3139 GCA_031389925.1 Hyphomicrobiales bacterium
GGTTGATCAGGCTGCCGAGCGTTTTGGAATCGCGCGAAATCTTCTCGGTAAGCTCGGTTCCACCGTGGTTGAACATGTCCTCGAAGGCCTGCAGGCGCGCCGCCAGCATGTCCTTGACCGCCGCGCCGCGGCTGTCGAGCGCGGTGACCAAGGTTTCCGCGCTGTCGTTGAAGGTGTCGGCGATGTTGTTGCTCTTGGAGACGATGGTGTCGGTGATGCGGGCGCCGGTCTGCTCCATCTTGGAGACGACGTCGCCGCCGCGCAGGCTGAGATCGAGCACCAGCGAATCGCCGGTCGAGCGCAGCGCCGCGTTGACCTCGTCGGCGCGAGCGGCGATCGATTCCGCCATGCGCGCCGAGGTGTCGGCGATGGCGTGGGTGAAGTGCTCGGAGCGCGTGCCCATGGTCTCGATGGTGTGCGCCGCCTTGGTGGCGAAGCCTTGCGCGACCTGATCGAGCCGCGCCGTCATCATCTGCTGCAGACGCTCGGCGAGGTCGGAGAATTCGTGGTGGACGTTCTCGGTCTTGAAGCTGAGGCTGGCGGTCAGGCGCTCGCTGGCCGAGCCGATCGCGGTGGTGGCCTTGTCGCTGGTGCTCTCGAGCCGGTCGAGCAGCGTCGAGCCGCGCTCGCTCAAGGCGTCGATCATGGAATCGCCGGCATGGCCGAGCGCGAGCGTGATGTGTTCGCCCTTTTCGGTGAGCGAGCGGGTGACGCGCTGCGCCACTTCGTTCACCTTGTCGGAAACCAGATCGCCAACCGAAGTGATGTCGTGGGCGAGATCGAGATGGACGCTGGCAATGGCGTTGCGCACCTGCTCGGCCTGGCTCACCAGCGTTTCGCGCTGGTTGGACAATTCGCTGAGCAGATCGCGGATGCGCACTTCGTTGTCGTTATAGGCGCGCTCCAGCGCCGAGACCTCGTTGTGCACCAAAGCTTCGAGTTCGGCGGCGCGCGCCAAAGCGCGCTCGACGCCGTCGCCCATGGCGGCGACTTCGCGGCGGATGGCCTGGCCGACCGAGACGATCGACTCGCGCGCCGAGGTTTCCGGCTGCGCCAGGCGCATGGCGACTTCCGCCATGGATTCTGCGACTAGGCGCATGTCCTGCGAGCGGCTGAACATGTGGGCGATGACGTAGAAGAAGATCACCGGCACGACCATCGCGCTGCCGATGCCGGCGAAAGCGGCGAAGGCCAGACGCGGCGTCTCGAGCATGGCCTGCAGTTCGGCGTTGAACAGATAGAGCGTGGCGAGGCCGCCGGCGATCCAGGCGAAGGCGGCGATGCTGGCGATGAAATAGGGCATGCGCGCCGGGCGGCGGCGCAGCGTCTGCAGAATTTGTCCGATATTGGCGCGGTCGTCGTTGGCGGCGCGCGGTGCGTTGTCGTCGGCGGTCCAGGCGGCGCCGGGGGCTTCGTCGTGAAACAAGTCGGCGTTGGGCGCGTCGCCGGGTGCAAAGGTCGTCGGCGCGCGCGGATCGCTCTGGCGGATGCTCAGCGCTTCCTGAATGGCGGAGAGCGCCTGCTCGGTCGCATCTTTGGCTTTCTGCGGATTGTTCGCCATATCGGTCGTCGCCTCGTTGTTACGCCGTACTGAAATTTGCCGCGGCCCCGCTCAATGCAACGGGGTCGCGCCACGAGCGCTGGAACCTCGGGGGCTTTTTACGAAAATCGGCAACATGCCCCCACGTAGCCTTAGCAATTCATCCTATCGCCTTGGCAATGCGAAGGAAACCGAGATGGTAAAGACTTTTTCATCATCGTTAACAGCGGTTAACCATGACGAATCCGGTGTCCGCTCAGCACCGGCGCGATATGTCCGCCAAATTGCGGCCACGATGCGGCCTTGCAAGCGCTCCCTGCAGACGCGGTTACAGCCCATTTAACCATCCGTCTTTACCCGGCATTGCCTCGCGCCGGTCACACTGCGCCCCGAGAGAGTTTCGGGGGAGCACCGGTATGACGGCAGTCTTGATGCGGGACATCACCACGGACGAGGCGGCGATCGACCGCGGCCATCTCACACGCATGACGTTCGGCGACCGCAGCCTCGAGCGCGAGGTGCTCGCGCTGTTCGACCGGCAGGCGACGATCCTGATCGAACGCATGCGCGGCGGCGACCCCGCCGCGGTAGCGACCTTGGCGCATACATTAAAAGGTTCGGCGGCCGGCATCGGCGCGGGCCGTGTCGCGCGGACCGCGGACGCGGCCGAAATCGCGGCCGGACGAACGGCCACGGAATGCAGTCAGGCGATCGACCGCCTGGCGCAGGCGGTGGACGAAGCGCGCGCGCTGATTGCGCAATTGCTGCGGGAAGGCTGAACCTACGAGGGATGGCGCGGCGCGCCGAATGACTATATAGGGTGCCGCCTTGCGCCAATTCCGGCGCCGTGATTTCCGAATTTCCCCATGCCTAAGATCACCTACAAAGATTATAGCGGGACCGCGCGCACCATCGATGCCGAGGCCGGCTCAACTGTTATGGAAACGGCAATTAGGAACAACATTCCTGGCATCGAAGCCGAATGCGGCGGCGCCTGCGCCTGCGCGACGTGCCATGTCTATGTCGACGAGGCTTGGCGCGAAAAAACCGGCGATCCGTCGCCGATGGAAGAAGACATGCTGGATTTCGGCTACGACGTGCGGCCGAACTCGCGGCTGTCGTGCCAGATCAAGATCACGCCCGAGCTTGACGGGCTGGTGGTGACGACGCCGGAGAAGCAGGCTTAGCTTTAAACGCCGCGATACTTCCACGGCGACAGCTTGGCCATCGCTTCTTCCGTCAGCGGGCGGGCGCGGCGGGTGCCCGTGTCGATCAGGACCAGCGTCGCGCGGCCGGCCGCCGCGCAGACATCGCCGTTGAAGATCGTCTGCACCACCGTGAACGACGAGCGGCCGAATTCGGCCAAGGCAGTACCGATCTCGACGTCGCCCGGCCAGCGCAGCTCACGCAGAAAATCGATCTCCTGGCGCACCAGCACGAAGGTCCCGTTCGGCACGCCGATGCCGAGATCGGGCGTGCGAAACATCGCGACGCGGCCCGACTCGAAATAGGTCGAGAACACCGCGTTGTTGACGTGGCCTTGCGGATCGAGATCGGCGTAACGGATGATGTCCTTCACCCGGTGCGGATAATCCGCCA
>JANMSZ010000582.1:0-3233 GCA_031389925.1 Hyphomicrobiales bacterium
CAGAGCCAATCAAACGTGCCCATAAATTTCGCAATGCATGCGTGAAGCCGGCCATGGCTGGCGTTTCCACAATCCAAAAGGAGATATGGAAACCAACGGGCCGGACCCGATTAAGTTCCTGGCTAGTGCTTTGGGGTCGCCGACGCGGGCTTGAAACCGGTGCCGCCGCACCGCTGGCATTTCACTTTTTTGTCGCCCAGTTTGATCAGGCCCTTGCCCTCGCAATTCGCGCACTTCTCTTTTTTCTTCGGCGGCTTCATGGGGTCCCTCCCGATCCAGACTTAAGGCCTACGCCTCGGCGATGGAGAAAGCCATCGGGCATGATACTTTGGGCTCGACGAAGGAGACGATCATGCGGTTGGGATGGGCGGCGGTCATCGTTCTGGCAGGCCTGAGCGCGCCGGCGCTGGCGCAAAACCTGCCCTGCGACGCCTTCACCAAGAACCAGGACGGCTCCTGGCAGGCGACCCGCAACGTCGCCATCCCCGGCCCCGGCCGCGTGTTCAACGTCAATCAAGGCGCGACTTTCAAGCCGGGCGGCTCGTTCATGGGCATGCAGCTCGCCGCCGATCTCGAACGCGAATGCCCGGCGGCGGTGGAAGCCGCGGCGGCCGTGGCGACCCAGGTCGAGCTGCCGAAATATGCCGCGCCCAACGGCAACATCGACACCGACAAGCTGACCTGCGCCCAGTTCGCCGATCTGCCGCCGGACGACGCCGACTTCCTCGGCACCTGGACCGTCGGCTGGCAGAACGGCGCCGCCAAGAACCGCGCAATCAACGTCACCAAGGTGAGAGAGACGATCCGCGGCGTCGCGGTCTATTGCAAAGCTAACAAGGACAAGCGATTTTTCCAGGCGGTCGATGTCGTCATGAAAGCGGAGAAGCGTTAAACTTATGCTGCTCGTCAAAACTTATCTCGACCGGAGCCCGATCCACGGGCTCGGCGTCTTCGCCGCCGAACGCATTGCCAAGGGCGCCAAGATCTGGCGCTTCGTCGAAGGCTACGACCGCTGCTGGACGCCGAAGCAATTCGCCAAATTGCCGAAGGCGGCGCGCGATTATCTCAAGGACTACGCCTACAACGCGGACGGTGAAATTCTCTTCACCGTCGACAACGACCACTACATCAATCATTCGGAACGCGCGAATACGGTCTGGAAAAACGGCTACGTGATCGCCACGCGCAACATTGCCAAGGGCGCCGAGATCACGAACGACTATCGCGAATTCGATCCAGGATTATGCGCGGCATTTTTGAAGAAGAAATAAGCGCTAACCCTGCAGCACCGTCACCGTGGCGCCGACCGGCACGCGGTTATACAGATCGATGATGTCGTGGTTGAACAGCCGGATGCAGCCCGACGACACGGCGTGGCCGATACTCTCCGGCTCCGTCGTGCCGTGCAGGCGGAAAAAAGTGTCGGCGCCGCCGCGGTAGAGATAGAGCGCGCGGGCGCCGAGCGGATTGTCGATGCCGCCGGGCATGCCACCGGCATAGGACCGGTATTGCGGAATATGCGCCATCATATTCGCGGTCGGCGTCCAGTGCGGCCACTTTTCCTTGCGGCCGATCGTGGCGGTGCCGCGGAAATTCATGCCCTCGGCGCGGCCGACGCCGACCGAGTAGCGCAGCGCCCGGCCGCCATCCAACACCAGAAAGAGATGGCGCTTGGGGATGTTGACCAGGATGCTGCCGGGCTTTTCGCGGCCGGTCCACGCGACCTGCGTGCGCGTCAGGTCGCGGTCGATGACGGTCAGATCCAGCGCCGGTACCAGGACGCCGTTGTCCTCGAACGAACCGTAATTACCGCCGTCGAAGAAGCCGCCGGGGCCGACGCCGCAACCGGCGAGCAGCAGGGGCAACCCGACCAGCAACGAGCGGCGGGACAGATCGGCGGGAACGGTCATGGGGGCGTGGTCCTGGTGGGCGTGCGGTTTTATCGCCCAGCATAGCCCGGTTGCGCAATATCCGCGTGAAGCGATGCCGCGCAATTGATCGCGCCGATCTTAACGAAAACGAGAACGTCTCAAATCCGCGGCAGTTGCAGGTCCACGACCAGCCGTTGCCACTGGGCGATCTCTTTCGAAATCACCTCGTTCAGCTTGCCCGGCTCGTCGACCGGCGCCAGCCCGAGCTTGGTGACGAAGGCGACAAAGTCGGGAGACTTGGCCAGCGTGGTCAGCTCTTTGCGCAGCTTTTCGACGATCGGCGCAGGCGTCTTCGCCGGCGCGGCGATGCCATACCAGCTCCAGAAATAGAAGCCGGGGAAACGCTCGCCGACCGCCTGCACGTCGGGCAACTGTCGCACGCGCTTCGGGCCGTTGGTAAACAGCACCTTGGCGTTGCCGGCGGCGACGTGCTGCGCGATGTCAGAATAGGGCACCAGGCCGACGTCGATCTGCCCGCCGACCAGATCGTTGGTGATGAGCGACGAGCCTTTGTACGGCGCCACCGTCATGTTGATGCCGGTGGTCTTCATCAGATACTGCATCTGCGGCGGCGACTGGCTGCCGCAGCTGATCTTGCCCGGATTGGCTTTGGTGTAGGCCAGGAATTCGTCAAAGTTGTTGATCGGCAAATTCTTGCGCGCCGCGATCACCAGATCGACCGACGCCATGTGCGCGATCGGAACGAAATCTTTCTCGAGGCTGAAGCCGGGCTCGCGGTAGATTGCGATGTTCTGCGCCAGCGGCGCCAGCACGACGACCAGCGTGTAGCCGTCGGGCTCGGCCTTGGCGGCCGCCTGCGCGCCGATATTGCCGGCCGCGCCGCCTTTGTTCTCGACCAAAACGGTTTGCTTGAGCGCTTCCTGCAGCGCCTTGGCCGAGGCGCGGCCGATGGTGTCGGTCGGCCCGCCCGCCGCCGCCGGCGCGATGATGGTGATCGGGCGCGTGGGATAGGCCTGCGCGTGGGCCGACGTCAGAAGCTGCGGCGCCATCAGCGTGGCGGCGCCCGCGGTCAACCCGAATTGCCGGCGCGACATCGGCAGGGATGAACGCACGGCGCGCGTGTTCTGAACTTTCATTTCGCCTCCCCAAAGCACTTAGTTTTGTTGTGTTTTTATCGTTGCCAAATGCTGGCACGGCGTCGGCCCACCGCGCAAGCGGGTGACGTTGGGCAAATGCGACGCGATGTTCCGTTAATCAGAACTTGAGCGGAACCAGCAACGTGAAGTTGGTGCCACGCGCCGCCACCGGCCGCGCCAGGTCGGCGCCGAGTTGCTTGGCGAG
>JANMSZ010000010.1:0-13296 GCA_031389925.1 Hyphomicrobiales bacterium
CCCTCACCTTTTTCTATATTTTTTTCATATTATATTTGGGGGCCTGGTGGGGGGTGTCTCTCTTGCGCCCCCCCCCCGTGGGGGGGGTGGTTTTGGGGGGGGGCCCCGCAGCCGGTCTGTTCGGAAACGAGCGACCCCCACCCGAACAATGCCGCCGGGCCGGCATTGATCGACCTCCCCACAAGGGGGAGGTGAAGAAGTCAGGTAATCGGCAGCAGCTTGCCTCCGAGCGGGATGTTCGGCGCGGTCTTGTTCTCGGCGATGACGAGCTCGAACTTGCCGTTCTTGCGCTGCCACTGACCGGCGACGAGTGCCGTCTTGGTGACGTTCTTCACCGGCTGGCCGGTCCACTGCACCTTGCCGACGATCGACTCGTAGTTGGTGGCAATGATCGAATCCAGGATCGCCTTCGGGTCGGTCGGGTTCTTGGCGCGCTTGAGTACATCGATGGCCACTTCGAACAAAGCGTGTTGGAAGCCGATCGGCTGCGTCCATGGCCGGCTGGTGGCCTTGGTATAGGCGTCGGTGAGGTCCTTGCAGCCCTGGCCGGTGAGGCCCGATTTGAACGGATGGTTCGGCGTCCACCAGATTTCGCTGGTCAATCCGTTGCCGCGCTCGCCGAGCGACTCGATGACCGAGGGAAACAGCAGCGCCTTGCCGATGGTGACGATCTTCGGCTTGAAGCCCTGCTGCGCTGCCTGCGACCAGAAGGTCGCGAAGTCCGGCGGGATCATGTTGCCAGTGACGATCTCGGCGCCCGCCGCCTTGAAGGCGGAAATCTGCGAGGTGAAGTCGTTGTTCATCACCTGATAGCGGCCGGGATCGAGCAGCTTGTAGCCGGCGGCGGCGAGCGCCGGCGGCAGTCCGCGCTCCTTGTCGCCCCAGGCATTGCCGTCGGCGTCGTTCGGGAACAGGCCGCCGACGACCTTGTTGGTCGGCAGCGTGTCCCACAACGCCAGGAACGAGCCGATGACGTCTTCGAGGCCCCAGAAGAAATGATAGGTCCAGGTGAAGCCCTTCTTCGGGTCGCCCTTGCGGCCAAAGAAATAAGGCTGCCACGGACAGTTGGTGGTGATGCAGGGCACCTCGTTGACTTCGGCTTGGTCGGAAATCGGATTGGTGGTGTCTGGCGTGCCGGAGCCCACCAGCAGGTTGACCTTGTCGCCGAGGATCAGTTCGGAGGCGACTTCCGCCGCGCGGCTGCCGCTCGACTGGCTGTCCTTGCTGATGATCTCGACTTTGTAGCTCTTGCCGCCATTTGTCAGGCCTTTGCCGAGGATGCCGCGCACCTGTTCGAGGATGAAGCTGTCGGCCTCGCCGAAGCCGGCGAGCGGGCCGGTCTTCGGGCTGACGTGACCGATCTTGATGACGGCGGTCTGCGCTTGCGTCGGCAGAGCGAACATCGCGGGCGCGGCCATGGCGCCGAGGCCGGTCTTAACGAGGGTGCGGCGGGAAATTTTCGAAATGTCTTTCATCGTAACTCTCCCAGTTGTGATGCGTGCGTCTCAGGTGTCCTGAGCGCGCGCTTTTTTCAGATGTTGCAGAACCTTGGCGCGGAGTGCCGTCTGTTGTTCAGGACTCCACTTGCGGAAGCCTTCGCCGGTTTTGAAGCCGAGCTTGCCGTCCTTCACGAGCTTTTCGAGGTAAGGCGATGGCGCAGGGCGGCTGTCGATGTCGCCCAGCACGTTCTGGTGAATGGCGAGGGTCAGATCGAGGCCGACCATGTCGGCATTCTCCAGCGGCCCTAGTACAGCAAGCCTGCGGCCGAACGCGGCCTTGATGACGGCGTCGACAGTCTCGGCATCGCAGATGCCCTGCTCGATGAGCGAGATCGCCTCGCGCCACAGCGCGTGCTGCAGGCGATTGCCGATGAAGCCGGGCACGTCCTTCTTCACATGCGCCGGCTTTTTACCGGCGGCGGCGTGCAGCTTCATGGTGAAGTCGACCGTGGCGGCGCTCGTCCATTGCGTCTCGATGACTTCGACGAGCGGCACCAAAAACGGCGGGTTCCACCAATGGGTACCGAGCGCTCGCTCGCGCCGCTCAAGGCCTTGCATGATCGACGTGATCGGAATGACTGAGGTGTTGCTGGCGAGAATGGTGTCGGGCCGGACGTGTTTTTCGACTTCGGCGAAGATTTTCTGCTTCAGCGGCAGGTCTTCCAGCACGGCTTCGACGACGTAGTCGGCATCGCGCACGGCGAGGGCGAGATCTCCTTGCGGCGTGACGCGGTTCACCGCGCTCTGGTCGTCGCCGAGGTCTTTGAGATTGGCGAGGATGCGGTCCTTTGCCGTCGCTAAGGTTTTTTCGAACGAGTCGTAGATCGTGACGTCATGACCGGCGAGCGCGAACACCTGGGCAATGCCGTGGCCCATCAGGCCCGCGCCGATCACCGTGATGCGCGCTTGTGCCATGGCTTATCCCGCGGTGTAGCCGCCGTCGGCATAGAGAATGTGGCCGGTGTAGAAATCCGACGCCTTGGACGCGAGGAACAGCAGCGGACCGGCGAGGTCTTCCGGCTCGCCGAGGCGTCCCTTCGGCACGCGGGCGAGGAAGCCCTTGCGCACGGTCTGCGCACGTTCCGTGTCTTCATACATCCAGGCGGTGAGCGGCGAGCGGAAAACGGTCGGGCCGAGCGCATTGACGGTGATGCCGGTCTCGCCCCATTCGCACCCCAAGGCTTTGGTGATGCCGTCGACCGCGGACTTCGAGGCGCAATAGGCAGTGTAGCCGGCCGGATGGCCGAGCAGGCCGCGGGCGGAGGAGGTGAGGATGACTTTGCCGCCGTGACCTTGCGCCAGCATCTGCTTGCCGGCGGCACGCGCCATCAGCCACGACTGCGTGACATTGGCGTCCATGACGTCGAGGAAGTCTTCCGGTTTTTGGTCGACGATCTTGGCCACCTTATTGAGGCCGGACGCGACGACAAGAATGTCGAGCTTGCCGAACTTGTCGACCGCGGCCTTGACGATCTTCTCGCAGTTTTCTTCCGAGCTTGGGCGCAGCGCCACGATCTCAGTTTTCGCGCCGAGTGCCTCGCACTCCGCGGCGACCTTTTTGATCTCGTCGACTTTGCTGCCGGCCAGCACGACATTGGCGCCGGCGCCGGCCAGCACCTTGGCCGACAGCGCGCCGAACGCACCCGACGCGCCGGTGACGATCGCGGTCTTGCCTTTGATGTCGAATAGGCCAAGCGGATTTTTCAGGAAGGCTTCGGACATCGGACGCTCCTCACACAAGTTTTTTCTTCGTTACTTCGGCGGCATCGCCACCGCGACAACGATCGAACACACTTCATTGCCGCGATTGATGATCTCGCGGGTTTCGTTCGGCTCGATGACGCAGCTATCGTTGGCCTTGAGCACGGTTTCCTTGCCGTCGACGATGACGGTCAATTCGCCGGAGAGCACGAAATAGACTTTCTCCGGCGGCGAGGCGTCCGGACCGGCGCCACCGCCGGGCAGGAAGTGTGAATAGCCGAACACCAGGCCCTTGGTGCCGCCGGCCTCGGCGCCGAACAGGCGCAGCGAGGAATAGCCGCGGTGGTTGGGCGCGTCGTAGGGTTTGGCGTCCTTGAACCGTTTGATGTGCATTAGAATTTGCTCCCGCGTTCGATGCGGTACTTGCCGGTCGGGTCGGTGATGGCGACGAGGCGGATGATGCAGCCGTCGCCGCGGTCCCAGTTCCATGGGAAGTAGGCGAAGGTGACGCGTTTGCCCGTGACCTTGTCGAGGTCGCCGCCGACATTCTCGATGCCCATGATGCCATTCTTAAACAGAATACGGTGCACCGGCTCCCATTCCGGGAAGTCGTCCTTCCAGTCGCGGCCGCCCGACCATTCGAGATATTCCTTTTGGAGATGCGGGTGCAACGGACCGTTGCGGTGCGGGCCGATCGCGGTGGCGAGCGGATGATCGTTGGCTTGGGTGTCGTGGCCGACCACCTTGACCTTCTTCTCGACGAACCATTTGCCGGCCGAGGGCACGAAGCCGGGGCACTTACAGAAATAGTCTTCCGAGTCTTCGTACTGGTGATGCCAGCCGGTGTTGACGATGACGACGTCGCGCGGCCGTACGATCTTGCCGGCGGCCTTTTCGAGATCGTCATAGGTGATCTGTTCCCACTTCTTCTTGGGGATCGAGACTACGATGCCGGAGCCGAAGAAATGCGGCAGCGGCACCTCATCGATGAAAGGCGTGCCCTGGATCACGTGCGCGGGCGCATCGATGTGGGTGGTGTTGTGCATCGACGTGGTGATGCGCTGCGACAGCACGCCCGACTTCGCCATGTAGTGGATGCGTTCGATCTTGACGTCTTCGAAATACGGCCAGTTCGGCGATTGATAGCCGAAGCGGTGAGACAAATTGACGAACTCCAGCCCCATGCTGTTTTTCAGGTTTTCTTCGAACATCACGCCGCGAATTTTTTTGGCCACGGCATCCTCCCTAGTGAGCGTTTGACGATTGCCGTTTTACGCGGCGGCGGAATTCATACGGGTTTCCATGGCGCGCTTGGTCGCCATCAGGCGTTCGGCGATCATGGCGTGCCGGTCGGGAAAGCGTTGCGTCGGCACCGGCACCGAGATAGCGACGGCGTTGCCCAGCGGATCGTGCAAGGCGACGCCGACGGCGCAGACGCCGAGTGTGTGCTCCTCGCGGTCATAGGCGATGCCGGTGCGGCGCGCGGTCTTCAACTCGGCGAGCAGCGCGTCGATGCGCTGCAGCGTCTTTGGCGTGCGAGATTCATAGGCGCGGCCGATCAGCGCTTCGACGGCGCCGTCGGAAAGCTGCGCCAGATAGGCCTTGCCGTTGGCGGTGCAATACAGCGGGAAGGTTTCGCCGACCGCCGACACCGTGCGCAGCCGCTGCGAGCCGATCACCTGATCGATGAAGACAAGATGATCTTTCTTCACGGTGGAGAGATCGACGGTCTCATGTAATTCTTCACTCAGCCGTTCGAGGAACGGCCGCGCGAAGGCAGTGAAATCGCTGCGCACGGAAGCCGCGAGCCGCAAAATGGTGGGGCCGAGCCGCACACGGCCGTTCGGGGTTGCGGCGATCACGAGCTTCTCGGTTTCGAGCGCCGAGACGATGCGCTGTACGGTCGAACGCGCGAGATTCACGCGCTGGGCAATCTGGCCGAGGCTCAGTCCGGAATTTTCGTCTTCCAGCGCGCGCAGGATGGTTGCCGCGCGCGCGATCACTTGAACCTGGCTCTTGTCGTTGGTGACATGGCGATTCATCGACGCACTCACTCGTAACGTTTCTTCCCGGACACTTTGGCGATCTCGGCCGCCTTGCATCGTGGGTCACGATAGCCCAATATCCGATACAGCGGAAAGAAGAAAATTTAGGCAGCGTTGTTGCGCCGCCGAAGTTGCACGGGGAAACGCATGGTCAAGAAGATCGCACTCGAAGAACATTTCCTGTCGCCCGGACTGATCGACTATTGGCGGCCCACAATGAGCTCGGTCCCGGCGCCCGCGACCGAGCAATTGTTCAAGCAACTCACGGATTTTGGCGAGTTACGCCTTGCGACCATGGATAAGACCGGCATCGCCAAGATGGTGTTGTCGGTTGCCGGACCGGGCGTGCAGGCCGAGCGCGACGCCGCAACCGCGACGCGCAAGGCCGCCGAGTCGAACGATTTTCTCGCCGCGGCGATTCAGAAAAAACCGGACCGCTATGCAGGTTTTGCCCACATCGCGGTACAGGACCCCAAGGCTGCCGCCGACGAACTCGAGCGCTGCATGCGCGATCTGAAGTTTTGCGGCGCCATGATCAACGGCCACACCAACGGCCAATATCTCGATGACGCTTCGCTCTATCCATTCTGGGAACGGGCCGAGGCATTGGGGGCGACGATTTATATTCACCCGACCGATCCGGTGACGCCGGCGCCGGTGCTCAATGGTACTTACGGTTTACGTCGCTCGACATGGGAGTGGGGCTTCGAGACCGGTTCGCACGCCTTGCGTCTGGTGTTCGGCGGGCTATTCGACCGTTTTCCGAAGGCGCGGATCGCGCTCGGCCATATGGGCGAGACGCTGCCTTATCTGTTGTGGCGCTTCGACAGCCGCGCCAAGCTCTACAACGTCAAGCTTGCCAAGCCGCCGTCGCAATACATCAAGGACAATATCGTGGTCACGGTGTCCGGTGTATTTGCGGCCGAGCCGCTGCGCTGCGCGGTCGATGCGCTGGGCCGCGACCGCGTGATGTTTTCTGCCGACTATCCGTTCGAGGATGCGGTCGAGGCAAGTCACTGGATGGACACCGTGCCGATCGAGGAATCGCTGCGCGCCGACGTCGCCTACAACAACGCGGCGAAGCTGTTCGGGCTTTAACTCGGCACCGTCATTGGGCGCGCGAGAATTTTCCGGGCGAACTTGTGTGGTTCCATAGGCTTGGCGAAGAAGAAGCCTTGGATCACATCGAAACCCAACTCGCGCACAGCGAGGAAGTCGGTGCGGGTTTCGACGCCCTTGGCCACGGTACGCGCGCCAAACCCATCGGCCAGCTCCAGGATGTGGCGGCAGACCAGTCGCTTCAGCCGGTCGTCGGCGCAACCGACGACAAAACCCCGATCGACTTTGATCTCGACAAAGGGAAAGTCGCTGAGCTCCATGAGCATAGGCCAGTCGGCCCCGAGATCGTCCACCGCGACGCCGATATTGTGCATGCGAAGCTGCCGCGCCACCTGTTGCGCCAAAGGCAGATGCCGGATGAGATCGCCGCCATTGAGTTCGACGATCAAGCCTTTGAACGCCGGATGATTTGGCATCTGGCTCGCCAGGTTCTCGATTGCCATTGGGTGTTCAAAGAACGTGACCGGAAGATTGATGGCCAGTTCGACGTGGCCGTATTCGGTGACGAAGTAACGCCAGTCCTTGATCGCCCGCGACGTGACAAAGGCCGACAGCGCGCCGAAATGGGGATCGGCGTCGTCCGGTATGAAATAGGCCGGCGGCAAAGTGCCCCACGTGGGATGACGCAAGCGGATGAGCGCTTCGGCGCCGCTCAGCGTGAGCGAGCGAAGCTCGATCTTCGGCTGGTACCAGAGCTCAAGCCAATTGGCGTGAATGGCCTCGGCGACGTCGATCGGGGGGTTCGGCGGCGCTTCGCTAGGCAGCAACGACGCTACCCGGTCGCGTAGATCGCTGTCGCAAAACGGGGTGGGCAGTAGTGGCAGCATGGCGAGGCCCAGTTGCTCGCCTATCGATACGATTGCCGTTACCATGGGTGACGCGTGCTGACCAAACACCAATACCTTGCCACCGAATTTCATCGCGGCGAGCGTCTCAAGCATCGCATTGGCTGCGATTCCGCCTGCGGATAGACCGAGGACGAAGAGATCGGGCCGTTGATCGATGAGCATCGCGCTCATGGTCTCGGTCTGCTCGCATTCGCAGGTGATGAACCCGAGCTCTTCCAGCGCTTCGCCCAAGAAATTGCGTATGTGCGGCTTGCTGTCGGCGACGCAGGCGCGAGGCGCGATTTTGCGCCGGCCGAACGTGGAATTGGCGGCGAATTCGTTTGCTGGATTCAATATTTCCATGGCCTCACCTTTCTTCGAAAAGATGAGCCACTGTTGTTCAGCGTTTTGGGCCGCAACTAGGCCGCGGCCGGAACATGCACAGCCAAATACCTTCTTAGGATTAACCGCAGCAACACGGATAATGATTGAGCGAAAAATTATTCAAAAATCCGCTCAATTGATTCGAAAGTTTATTCCGGCGCTATGTTGTTACGTGAGCGTGCGCACTGCCGGTTAATAACCGCCGGTCACGACCCGCACCGGCTTGCCATCCAGCCATGCGCGGATGTCTTCGAGCACGTCGGGATACTGCTTCCGGTAGTTCTGCTCGGTGACATAGCCGAGGTGCGGCGTAATTACGACATTGTCCATCTTGCGGAACGGGTGATCGAGCGGCAGCGGCTCGACGTTGAACACGTCGAGCCCGGCGCCGGCGATCGCCTTCGATTGCAGCGCGGCGATCAGCGCCTTCTCGTCGATAAGCGGCCCGCGCGAGGTGTTGACCAGATAAGCGGATTTTTTCATCGCGCCGAGTTCCTTGGCGCCGACGATGCCGCGCGTGCGGTCGCTCAGCACGACGTGAAGGCTGACGATGTCGGCACGGGTGAACAGGTCTTCCTTGGTCACATATTCCGCGCCGGCTTCCTTGGCCTTCTCCGGCGTAAGGTTCTGGCTCCAGGCGATCACCTTCATGCCAAGCGCCTTGGCGACGGCGGTGACGCGCTGCCCCAGTTTGCCGAGACCGAGCACGCCGAGCGTCATGCCATCCACATCCTGGCCCAAAGTCACCTGCCAGGCTTCGCCGGCCTTCAGGCGGGCGTTTTCAAAACCGACGCGGCGCGTCAGCTCCAGCATCAGGCCGATGGCGATTCCGGTCGTGGCGCTGCCGACGGTGCCGGTGCCGCAGACCGTGATGCCGCGCTCGGCGCAGGCTTTGAGATCGATGGAGGCGTTGCGGGCGCCGGTGGTGATCAAAAGCTTCAGTTCCGGCAGGCCCTCGATCACCTTGCGATTGAAGGGGGTGCGCTCGCGCATCATGTTGACGACGGCAAAGCCCTGCAGCGCCGTGATGACGGCGTCGTCATCGCCGATCGGGGCGGTAAAGACTTTGACCTCGACCTCTTTGGCGATGCTCGACCAGTCGGCAAGCTTCAGGGCGACATTTTGATAGTCGTCGAGAATGGCGGCGCGAAGCATACGCGGACTCCTAAAATGGCGCTGGAAAAGTTCCAGGGCGCGCAATTTAGAGCCGGGAAATCGAAAAGATAGGGGGGTGTCAGACGGCGCGCGAGGCGCCGATTTTGGCGCGGCAGGCAGGTCCCGGGCCGCGCATATAGTGCAGTTCGGGACGGTAGGGCCGCAGGGCGTCGCGGGTCAGGTCGTGCCAGAAGGTCGCGAGCGTGGCGCCAAGACCGGCAAACGGGCGGGGCAACAGCGCCGCCGCAGAACCCGAAATTGCGATGATGGCTCGACCCATGACGTGAACTCCCGCGGGCTTCTGCCCGCATACCCTTTGGTCGCCTCAGGCGGCCGTTGGGTTCATGGGAGTGACTGTGCACGTCAGGTGTTAAAATCGGGTCAGTTAACGGGCTTGCTGAGAGGTTACCGAACAGGCTTTCCAAGACTTTACCGGAAAAGCCTTTACCGGCTTTTGGAACGCAGTAGCCGGCGGCCATCGGCTTGCTCTTTGGTGTCCGCGCCGTTACATCAGCGTCGAATTTCCCGCCATAATCGTCCTACTGCGCAGGTTTTCCGCGCTGATTTTGCCCGGAAAACAAGGGTTTCGGAACTCATATGAACGGTCGCCAATTTATCTACCACATGCAGGGTCTGACCAAGACCTATCCGGCCGGCAAGAAGGTGCTGGATAACGTCCATTTGTCGTTCTACCCGGACGCCAAGATCGGCGTGCTCGGCGTCAACGGCTCGGGCAAGTCCACGCTGCTGCGGATCATGGCGGGTCTCGATACCGAATTCGTCGGCGAAGGCTTTGTCGCTGAGGGCGCCCGCGTCGGCTATCTCGAGCAGGAGCCCAAGCTCGACGAGACCAAGACCGTGCGCGAGAACGTCATGGAAGGCGTTGCCGCCAAGAAGGCCATTCTCGACCGCTATAACGAGATCGCCGTCAATTATTCCGACGAGACCGCCGACGAGATGGCGAAGCTGCAGGACGAGATCGATTCCAAGAACCTCTGGGATCTCGACAGCCAGGTCGATCTGGCGATGGATGCGCTGCGCTGCCCGCCTGACGACGCCGACATCGGCAAGCTCTCCGGCGGCGAAAAGCGCCGCGTCGCGCTGTGCAAGCTGCTGCTCGATGCGCCCGATCTTCTGCTGCTGGATGAGCCGACCAATCATCTCGACGCCGAAAGCGTAAACTGGCTGGAAGGCCATCTGCGCAATTATCCGGGCGCTATTCTGATCGTCACCCACGATCGATACTTCCTCGACAACGTGACCGGCTGGATTCTCGAACTCGACCACGGCCGCGGCATTCCCTACGAGGGCAACTACACCTCGTGGCTGCATCAGAAGCAGAAGCGCATGGAGCAGGAAGGCCGCGAGGACGAGTCGCGCCGGCGCACACTGGAGCGCGAGAGCGCGTGGATTTCCTCGTCGCCCAAGGCGCGGCAGGCGAAGTCGAAAGCGCGCTATGAGCGCTATGACGAATTGCTCAAGATCGCCAACGCCAAGGTCAACACAGTCGCCCAGATCACCATTCCGGTCGCCGAGCGGCTCGGTCAGAACGTGGTCGATTTCGAGGGACTGACAAAAGGTTTCGGCGACAATCTGCTGATCGACAAACTGAGCTTCAAACTGCCGCCCGGCGGCATCGTCGGCATCATCGGACCCAATGGCGCCGGCAAGACCACGCTGTTCCGCATGATCACCGGTCAGGACAAGCCGGACGCCGGCACCATCAAGATCGGCGAGTCTGTGCAACTCGGCTATGTCGACCAGTCGCGCGATCAACTCGACGGCAAGAAGAATATCTGGGAGGAAATTTCCAACGGCCAGGACATCATCCTGGTCGGCAAGAAGGAAGTGAACTCGCGCGCCTACGTCTCGCTGTTCAACTTCAAGGGCGCCGACCAGCAGAAGAAGGTCGGCACGCTATCGGGCGGCGAGCGCAACCGCGTTCATCTCGCCAAGATGCTCAAGACCGGCGCGAATTTGCTGCTGCTCGACGAACCAACCAACGATCTCGACGTCGATACGCTGCGGGCTCTCGAAGAGGCGCTGGAGGATTTCGCCGGCTGCGCCGTGATCATCAGCCATGATCGCTGGTTCCTCGACCGCATCGCCACGCACATTCTGGCGTTCGAAGGCGAGAGCCACGTCGAGTGGTTCGAAGGCAACTTCCAGGACTACGAGAAGGACAAGATGCGGCGCCTCGGCCAGGACTCAATCATCCCGCACCGGCTGAAGTATAAGAAGTTCAGCAGGTAATCCCCGTAGGCCGCTTGCGGCATTTCAGATAATCGAACAGAATGCGATATTATGGAATGCTTTTGGCAGCCTGGAGCGGCTGCGGCTAAACTCGGCAAGCAAGAAGCGAGCGGCCATGAATGTTTCAATCGCGATGACGGCGGTCGGGAAGCCGGCGTCGGCTTTGATCGAAGCCTTCAAGAGGGCGCCAACGTCCATCATCAGCGATAATCTTGCCCGGCTGCCCGGGGCTGTTGGCCTTCGTCCCTTTCATCGCGGCGGCCAACTCGCAGGCGTGGCGTATACCGTCCGCACCCGCGCCGGCGACAATCTTGCGATTCACAAGGCGCTCGAGTTCGTCGGGCCGGGCGATGTCATCGTCGTCGACGGCGACGGCGACGAGACGCGGGCGCTGGTCGGTGAAATCATGCTGAACATTGCGCAGTATCGCGGCGCGGCGGGTTACGTGATCGACGGTGCTATCCGGGATGCCGGCGTCCTCGCGCTGTCCGATTTTCCGGTATTTGCCCGCGCGGCGATCCATCGCGGTCCTTACAAGAACGGCCCAGGCGAAATCAACGTGCCGGTCAATATCGGCGGCCTTGTCATCGCACCCGGCGACATTGTCGTGGGCGACGATGACGGTGTGGTGGCTTTTTCGCAAGCGGTCGCGCCGGATTTGCTTGAAGCCGTGCATGCGCAGATGGCGCGCGAAGCTGACACGATTACCGCGATACGCGAAGGCCGTTACCAGGGCAGCTACGCAAAAACGTGACCGGGCGCGGCCGGCCGGTAAAGGGGAGAGCGATGAGCCAAGCCAGCGAATTTCACACACTCACAGATCCAAGTGATGGTCTTTTCCGCGAGCTTGCACCGGGTCTAACGACACGCATTTTCGCAGGCGAGCATGCGATGCTTTCTGTGGTGACTTTGGCGCCGAATTCCGAAGGCGTGATGCATCACCACCCCGAGGAGCAGTGGGGCGTCCTGCTCGAAGGTTCGGCCATCCGCTTTCAAGGCGGCGAGGAAATCCAGGTCAAGAAAGGCGATTTCTGGCGCACCCCTGGCAACGTGCCGCACACGATGCGCGCGGGGCCTGATGGCGCGCGTGTGCTCGATATTTTCAGTCCGCCACGGCCGGAATACAAAAAAGCCGGCTCGGGATTCGGAGCGACTTAATTCGATCTGTTCGCGCAGTTTAACGTTCAAACGATCAAAAAGAACGGAAACTCAACAAAACCCTGGGAGGGAAATTTGAATATCACTCGCCGTGGCATGCTGGCGGCCTCGGCCGCTCTCGTCGTCTCGCCGCCGTCGTTCGCCGCGCCGTCAACGACCACGCTGGTCGTGCCATTTCCGCCGGGCGGGTCTACCGACGCGTTGGCGCGGCAGCTTCAGCCGGGGCTGCAAGCGGCACTCGGGCGGAATGTGATTGTCGAAAACAAATCGGGCGCGGCAGGTTCGGTCGGCGCGGCCTATGTGGCCAAGGGCCCTCCCGACGGATCATCGTTTTTATTGACGTTCGACTCCCACGCCGTCATTCCTGCAATCCTGGAACAGCCTCCGCTCAATGTCGAAACCGATCTCGTGCCGGTGTTTCTCGTCGGCACAGCGCCCTATGTCATTGCTGCCAATGCGGACAAACCGTACCGCAGCTTCGCGGACGTGGTCGCGGCGTGCAAGGAAAAAGCCGGCGCGGTGCGCTACGCCTCGGTCGGCATCGGCACGCTCGGGCATCTGGCGATGACCGTGCTCGGCAAGAAGGCCGGCGTCGAGTTCACGCACGTGCCTTATCGCGGCGGCGGTCCGGCCATGAACGATGTCCTCGGCGGACACGTCGACCTCATCGCGGGATCGGCAGCGCTTATTACGCCGCAGCTCAGCGGTGGCCGCATCCGCCCCATCATGCAACTGGGTCGCCAGCGACTGTCCAATCTTCGCGATACGCCGACGGCCATTGAATCCGGCTTTGCGGATTTCGAAACTCTGGCCTGGTGGGGGCTTTTTGCGCCTAAGGGCACGCCGCCGGACGTGATCGCAACCATGGAGAAAAATATCCGGCATATCCTGCAAGAGCCGGCCATTAGTAAAAATCTGCAGGAGTCCCAAATGATGACGCTCGTTCTTGGCGGCGCCAAGGATTTCGGCGTTTTCTTCACCAATCAAATGAAGTTCTGGGGCGATGTGGTGCGTGAGAATCATATTAAAGCTTAGCGAGCGCGGCGCGGTGGCTGGCCGTGCGCCGCCCCGCCGTCATCAGCTGAAGTATAAGAAGGTCTCGCGCCAGTTCTGCCAGGATTTTAGCGCGCGCAGGGTGGGTGTCTTCTTCACCTG
>JANMSZ010000014.1:0-11560 GCA_031389925.1 Hyphomicrobiales bacterium
GGTGGTGCCGCAATCGACCGTGATCAAAAGCTTGACGCCCCGCTCGGCGAACGAGCGGATGGCGTCGACGTTGGGTCCGTAACCTTCAAAGATGCGGTCGGGAATATGGACGATCGGATGAAGGCCGCAACGCCGCAGGTAGTAAGTCAGCAGTGCCGACGCAGTAGCACCGTCGACGTCGTAATCGCCGAAGATCGCGACGCTCTCGCCCTTCTCGATGGCCTGCGCGATGCGCGCCGAGGCCGCCTGCATCTCTGTCAATGTATGGGGGTCCGGCAGCAGCCGCTTGATGGTCGGATCGAGATAGGCTTCCACCTCATCGGCCTCGACGCCGCGGCCGGCCAGCACGCGGGCCAGCAATTCCGGCGTGCCGAGCCGCTGCGAGATGGTTAGCGCCCGCGCGACCCCGCGCTCGTCGAGCCGGTCGCGCCACGCGCGCCCCGTCGCCGATTTATCGACACCGAGGAAGAAGCGTTCTTTGTCGTCGAAGTTGGTTGCCGGTAAGGCCATCGCGCCAATATAGGCGCTCTGCCCGGTCCCCGCAGTGGGGCTGTGACAAGCTGTGTATAGCTCCGCTCAAACCGGCCCCGAGCCTTATTGAGATGATGCGTCGTTGGCGATTTCCGCGTGGATTCTCAGCAATTCCGGGATGGTGGCCGGATCCCGCCTGCCGAAGCCGCATTCGGTGGCGATGGAAAACTGCGACACATGACGCTCAGCCGTCGCAAGGCGCTTGCGCGTGCCGATAACGCCATCGGTAAAGTGCACCAGCCCGAGGCTCAGTTCCACGTCCGACCGCAGCCGCAGCTTTGACAGCGGCTCGAAGTACGCGTCATCGTCGCGGTCGCGTGGCACAGGCATATGGATGAGCTGGATCGGCCGCTTGATGTCGGCAGAGAGCCGATTGGCGACGTCGACCATATCCGCCATGTCGCGCGGCTCGATGACATGCTTGTGGTTGGAGTCGCCATAGCAGAAGTGGAACATCAACTCGATGTCCCGCGGCACGTGGTCCGCGAGATCGGTGAGGATGCGTGAGAAGCTCGCCAGCATCTCGTCGCGGTTTTTTCCATAGGCATTCGGCTCGTTACGCTGTAGCCGCGCGAATACTGCCGAGGCCACGTCGAACTGAATGGCGATCTGATCATGGGGCAGCGCCTGGGCGATTTTGTCGATCTCGCGCTTGAGCGCCGCGTTGAAGACCGAATCGAGCGGCTGATGCAGGTCGTCCTGCAAGAACAGCCAGATCACCGAATGGGCCGGAACCAGATCGATTTGGAAACGCGCGCCTTTCGGCACTTTGCCTTGCCGCTTCAGTTCGGCGAATTCGGCATAAGATTGCTTCGCTATGTCCGCGTAGAACAAGTTGCCGAAAGAAACATCCTTGACCGTCTTGCCGGGCTTCAGCCGGTAACGGATGCGCGCCGTGCCGCTGGCGTGGATGCGAAACAGCTCGTCGGATTTTTCAAGCGCCGGATTGTCGGCAAAAGCCGGTTCGAGCCAGGTGATCCAGTCGGAGCGATCGCCGGTCTCACCATCGGGGATACGTTTAAGGCGCTCGCCCAGCGCCCCGCTCACATCCACGAAAACGTCATGCGCGCTGGCGAGCGGTACGCTACCGACGAGATGAACATGGCGCATGGAAAATCTCCGGCCTGGCAAGTATCGCACAGGCTAGAGTGGAGCGCTCCGGCATGACAAGAGCGGCAGGCGCGCGAGCCAAAAAATTCCGCCCCGCATCGCGGGTCAGAATACGTTGGGCAACTGCCCGCCGGACGATCAATCCAGATGAAACTTCTCGAGCTGCCGGTGCTCGGCGATCACGCGGCGCACGGTGCCGGTGGCCGAGCGCATCACCACGGTCTCGGTCTCGATCATGTCCTTGCCGAAGACGACACCGCGCAGCATCGCGCCGGTGGTGACGCCGGTGGCGGCGAACAGGCAGTCGCCCTTCACCATGTCTTCGATCTCGTATTTCTTCTTCGGGTCCTTGATTCCCATCTTCAAGGTGCGCTCGCGCAATTCCTCGGTGTCGATGATGAGCCGCGTCTGCATCTGGCCGCCGATGCAGCGCAAAGCCGCCGCCGACAGCACGCCTTCGGGCGCGCCGCCGATGCCGAGATAGATGTCGATGCCCGTCTTCGGCTCGGCGCAATGAATGACGCCGGCGACGTCGCCGTCGCTGATGAGGCTGACCGCGGCGCCCAGTTTGCGGATCGCGGCAATCGCGGCGGCGTGGCGCGGCCGATCGAGCAGAATGGCGGTGATCTCCGACGGCTTGACGCCCTTGGCCTTGGCCAGGCTGATGATGTTGTCTTCCGCCGAAGCGTCGAGATCGATGGTGCCCTTCGGATAACCGGGACCGATGGCGATCTTGTCCATGTAGCAGTCCGGCGCATGCAGCAGCGTACCGCCGTCGGCCATCGCGATGGTGGCAATCGCGCCGGGCATGTTCTTGGCGCAGAGCACGGTGCCTTCGAGCGGGTCGACGGCGATGTCGACCTTGGGACCGGTCTTGTTGCCGACCTTCTCGCCGATGAACAGCATCGGCGCTTCGTCGATCTCGCCCTCGCCGATCACGACCGTGCCGTCGATCGGCAATTTGTTCAACTCGCGCCGCATGGCGTCGACCGCCGCCTGATCGGAGGCCTTGTCCAGGCCGCGGCCGCGCAGCCGCGCCGCCGACACCGCCGCACGCTCAGTGACGCGCACGATCTCGAGCGTGAGAATGCGCTCCAGCAGCAATTCGGGCTGGACAGTAATCGAAGGCATCGTCGCGTCCCCTCTTAATTATCCTTGCGCATGCGCGCTTAATTCTTCTCGATCCGGATCACTTGTGGCCGGCCCGAGATCACTCTGTCGCGCCCGACCGCGGCCAGGGCCTTTCTAACAGCATCTTCGCTGGTCGCGTAAGTGATGAGAATGACCGGCACCGAGCCGTTCTTGGTCTCTTCGCTCGACGCGCCCTTGGCGTGGCGCTGCACAATGGATTCCAGCGATATTTCCTGCTCGGCCAGCCGCGTCGCAATGGTGGCCGCGGTGCCCGGTTTGTCGCGGGCCTGCAGGCGGATGTAATAGCCGCCCTCGTGGCGCTGCATCGGCGCCTTCTTGACGTCGGTCAGCCGCGAGGCCGGCCGGCCGAACGGCGGACACCGCACGCCCTTGGCAATGTCGGCAATATCGGAAAGCACGGCAGAAGCCGTCGCCGCACCGCCAGCGCCAGGACCGACGAGCGTGATCGGGTTGATACCCTCGGCGTCGACGGTCACGGCATTGGTGACGCCCATCACCTGCGCGATGGAGGAATCCTTGCGCACCATGGTGGGGTGCACGCGCTGCTCGATGCCTTGCGGCGTGCGCATCGCAACACCGAGAAGCTTGACGCGATAACCAAGCTCGTCGGCGGCGGCGAGATCGGCCGCGGCGATCGAGGAAATTCCCTCGACATAAATGGCGCGCTGATCGGCCTTGGTGCCGAACGCAAGCGACGCCAGGATCGCCAGCTTCTGCGCGGTGTCGTGGCCTTCGATGTCGAACGCCGGATCGGCCTCGGCATAGCCGAGCTGCTGCGCCTGCTTGAGGCATTCGGCAAACGACATCTTCTCCTGCTCCATCCTGGTGAGGATGTAATTGCAGGTGCCGTTGAGGATGCCGTAGATGCGCTCGATGCGGTTGCCCGCGAGACCTTCGCGTAGCGTTTTCACAATCGGGATCGCGGCGCCGACCGCCGCTTCGAAATTCAGCGCGGCGTGATGCTTCTCGGCGAGCATTGCGAGTTTGACGCCGTGCTTGGCCAGCAGCGCCTTGTTGGCGGTGACCACCGATTTGCCCGACGCCAGCGCCGCCTCGACCGTGGCCTTGGCCGGATCGCCGGCGCCGCCCATCAACTCGACGAACACGTCGATGCCCGGCTCGCGCGCCAGCGCCACCGGATCGCTGAACCATTTCATGCGTCTGAGATCGACGCCGCGATCCTTGCCCTTCGAGCGCGCAGAAACCGCGACGACCTCGATGGCACGTCCGCAACGCGTGGCCAGCGCCTCTTTGTGGCGCGCGATCTGGGTGATCAAAGCCGCGCCGACCGTGCCGACGCCGGCGACACCAACTTTTAGTGAAGGAGCCATGGATCAGCGCCGGGTGGCGAGCGGAACGACGTTGTGAAGCTGCTCCGGCGCGGTTTCGAGGAAGCGGCGGACGTTGCGCGCGGCCTGGCGGATGCGCTGCTCGTTCTCCACCAGCGCGATACGCACATAACCCTCGCCGTATTCGCCGAAGCCGATGCCGGGCGAGACCGCGATGTCGGCCTTCTCGACCAGCAGCTTGGAGAACTCGATGCTACCGAGGCTGGCGAACGGCTCCGGGATCGGCGACCAGGCAAACATCGACGCGCGCGGCGACGGCACATGCCAGCCGGCGCGGCCGAAACTTTCGACCAGCACGTCGCGGCGCTTCTTGTAGGTTTCGCGCATCTCCTTGATGCAGTCGTCCGGACCGTTGAGCGCGGCGGTGGCCGCGACCTGGATCGGCGTGAAGGCGCCGTAGTCGAGATACGACTTCACGCGGCCGAGCGCGGCAATGATGCGCTCGTTGCCGACGGCAAAGCCCATGCGCCAGCCGGGCATCGAATAGGTCTTCGACATCGAGGTGAATTCGACGGCGATGTCATTGGCGCCCTGCACCTGCAACAGCGACGGCGGCGGATTGTCGTCGAAATAGACTTCGGCGTAGGCGAGGTCCGACAACACGATGATGTTGTGCTTCTTCGCAAAGGCGACGAGGTCCGTGTAGAAATCGAGCGACGCCACATAAGCCGTCGGATTGGCCGGATAGCACACCACCAAAACCTGCGGCTTCGGGATCGAGTGCTGGATCGCGCGCTCGACCGCGCTGAAGAAGGCCGGCGTCGGCTCCGACGGCACCGAGCGGACGGCGCCGCCCGCCATCAGGAAGCCGAAGGCGTGGATCGGATAGCTCGGGTTCGGCACCAGCACGACGTCGCCCGGCGCGGTGATGGCCTGCGCGACGTTGGCAAAGCCCTCCTTCGAGCCGAGCGTCGCGACGATCTGGGTGTCGGGATTGAGCTTCACGCCGAAACGGCGGTCGTAATAGCCGGCCTGGGCGCGGCGCAGGCCGGCAATGCCGCGCGACGCCGAATAGCGGTCGGTGCGGGTCTTGCCCAGCGTCTCTTTCATCTTCTCGATGACATGCGCGGGCGCCGGCAAATCCGGATTGCCCATGCCGAGGTCGATAATGTCGGCGCCGCCGTTGCGGGCTTTTGCCTTGGCCTTGTTCACTTCTTCGAACACGTAAGGCGGCAAACGGCGGATACGGTAGAATTCGTCCATCGGTGAGACCTTCAAGTCGGGCGCGACTGTCCTCTCAGCCGGCAGGCATTACCCCGGCTGGCTTTTATCACGGGTTGGTCTTTGCGCCAGACGTTTTGGCGCCAGACGTTTTGGCGTCGCCGGAAGCAGGCGCCTGTTTCTTAACGGCGGCAGGCTTCTTGGCGGCGGCCGGCGGCGGCGCGGGCGCGGGCGCGCCGGGGGTGCCCTGCGTGGCGATGGCCTCCTGCTTGGTGCGGGCCGCCTGAAGGTCCTTTTCCAGCTTGAGTTGGTCTTCGGCGCTCATCGGCGTCGTGGAGCGCTGCGCCGGCATGTCGTGGACCAAGGGAAATTGGCGGGTCGTATTCGGCCGTGCCGGGGCACCTTCCGGCAGCCCGCCCAGGGAGTTCGGCAAAGTATCGCCCAACTGCCCTGCCGAGCAGCCGGCCAGCGCCGCAGCCAGGGCGGCGGCGACCACGATCGAGCGTTGCAGGAAGCGCACCATGCTCTTCAAAACCTGTCGACGGGACGAGAAACCGATGCAGACTCAATGAATTATAGCATAAATCCGGTATCCGGCTAATATGGCGTCAGCAAGGTCACGAACCCGCAACAGGCGCGGCGCAAGTTGGATCGGGGCGAAACCATAACCTGGCGAGCGCCTTGCATAGGACGCAGGCCGGGCCAATTGTCTCGGTGGGACCGAGAGAGTGCGGATGGATAAGCGAACGGCCGAAACGGCCAAACCTGCCAAGATGGCCAAGATGGCGAAGACACCGGCCCCTGCGAGCCCGGCCGTGAGTCCACAGGCCGCCGCGGTCAAAGACGCGGCTAAGACTTTGCCAGCCCCGGACGCAAATCCGATCACGTCGGTCAACGTCGAGGCCTTCGCGGCCAATCTCGCCCGCATGATCGAGCAAGGCGGCAAGGCGCTCGCCGCCTATATGAAGCCGCGCGAGGAAGGCAAACTCAAAAACGAAATGGCCGAAGAGGTCACCGACGTGGTCAAGACCGTCGGCCACGTCGCCGAATATTGGCTGTCCGATCCTAAGCGCGCCTTCGAATTGCAGACCAGCCTCGGCCGCGCCTATCTCGATCTGTGGGCGGGCGCCGCCAAACGCATGGCCGGCGAACCGGCGCCGCCGTCGGCCGCACCCGACACCAAAGACAAGCGCTTCGCCGATCCGGAATGGTCGCAGAACCAGTTCTTCGATTTTCTCAAGCAGGCTTATCTGTTGACCGCGCAGTGGGGCGAGAAGCTCGTCACCGACGCCGCCGGCGTCGACGACCACACCCGCGCCAAGGCCGCGTTCTACGTCAAGCAGATCACCAATGCGATCTCGCCGTCGAATTTCGTTTTGACCAATCCGGAATTGCTGCGCGAGACGTTGGCGTCGAACGCCGACAATCTGGTGCGCGGCATGCATCAGCTCACCGAGGACATCAAAGCCGGCCAGGGCAATCTCAAGATCACGCAGTCCGATGCTTCGCTCTTCGAAGTCGGCCGCAATCTCGCGCTCACGCCGGGCAAGGTGGTCTTCCAAAACGACCTGATGCAGCTGATCCAATATGAACCGGCGACCAAAGACGTGCTGAAGGTGCCGCTGCTGATCGTGCCGCCCTGGATCAACAAGTTCTACATCCTCGATCTGACGCCGGAGAAATCCTTCATCAAGTGGTGCGTCGATCAGGGCATCACGGTGTTCGTGATCTCCTGGGTCAATCCCGATGCGCGGCTCGCGGCCAAGGGCTTCGACGAATACATGAACGAAGGCCCCCTCGCCGCGTTCGACGCCATCGAGCAAGCGACCGGCGAGAAGAAGGTGCACGCCGTCGGCTATTGCGTGGGCGGCACGCTGCTGTCGATCACGCTCGCTTATCTGGCGGCCAAGAAAAAAAGCCGCGTCGTCTCCGCCACCATGTTCGCCGCCCAGGTCGATTTCACTTATGCCGGCGACCTTAAAGTTTTCGTCGACGAAGAACGCATCGCGCAGCTCGAAGAGCACATGAAGAGCCAGGGCTATCTCGAAGCCTCCAGCATGGCGACGACGTTCAACATGCTGCGCTCCAACGATCTGATCTGGCCCTACGTGATCAACAATTACCTGCGCGGCAAGAAGCCGTTCGCGTTCGACATCCTGTACTGGAACGCCGACGCGACGCGTATGCCGGCGGCCAATCATTCCTTCTATCTGCGCATCTGCTATCTCAACAACCGGCTGACCAAAGGCGAAATGGAAGTCAGCGGCGTCAAGCTCGACCTAAAAAAGGTGACAGTGCCGGTCTATAATCTCGCCACCCGCGAGGATCACATCGCGCCGGCGAAATCGGTGATGGAAGGTTCGCACTATTTCGGCGGCCCGGTGAAATTCGTGCTGGCCGGCTCCGGCCATATCGCCGGCGTGGTCAATTCGCCGGCCAAGCCGAAGTATCAGTACTGGCTAGGCCCCAAACCCGAGGGCGCCGACGTCGATGCCTGGATGAAGAAAGCCGAAGAACACGCCGGCTCGTGGTGGCCGGACTGGTTCGACTGGCTCAAGACCCAGGACGACAAGATCGTGCCGGCGCGCAAGATCGGCGCCGGCAAGCTTAAAGCCATCGAAGACGCGCCGGGGTCTTATGTGAAGGTGCGCAACTGGGGTTAGCGCCAAAGAACTACGACGCCAGTTTGATCGGCACCTTCAGGTAATGCACGCCGTCGGCTTCGGCTGGCGGAAAATGGCCGGCGCGGATGTTGACCTGGATCGAGGGCAACAGCAGCAACGGCGCCGCCAACGTGGCGTCGCGCGCGGTGCGCATGGCGACGAAGTCATCTTCGCTGACGCCCTCGCGGATGTGAACGTTGCGCGCCCTCTCCTCGCCGACGGTGGTTTCCCAGGCGTAATCGTCGCGGCCCGGCGCCTTGTAGTCGTGACACATGAACAACCGCGTTCCGCTGGGCAGCGCGAGAATGCGCTGGATCGACTTGTAAAGGGCGCGAGCGTCGCCGCCGGGAAAATCTGCGCGCGCCGTGCCGTAGTCCGGCATGAACATGGTGTCGCCGACGAACACCGCGTCGCCGATCTTGTAGGAGACGCAGGCCGGCGTGTGGCCGGGCGTGTAGATCACTTCACCGTCGAGGCTGCCGATCTTGAAGCGCTCGCCGTCCTTGAACAGGCGATCGAACTCCGAGCCGTCGCCGGACACGTCGATGGCGTTAAACACCGGCCGGAAGATGCGCTGCACGTCGCGGATGTGCTCGCCGATGCAAACCTTGGCGCCGGTCTTGAGCTTGATATAGGGCGCGCCCGAGAGATGATCGGCGTGGGCATGCGTCTCCAGCACCTGGCCGATTTTGACGCCGAGCTTTCCCGCCTCTGCCAGAATGGCGTCGGCCGATGCGACGTTCGCCTTGCCGCTGCGGAAATCGTAATCGAGCACCGGGTCGATCACCGCGCCTTCCATCGTCTGGGCGTCCCAGACCAGGTAGCTCACGGTATTGGTCGGCTCGTCGAAAAAGGCCCGTATTTGCGGCTTCTCGGCTGTCGTCATCGCACACTCCGTCGGTTCGTTGGCGTCATTGGACTTGACTTATATATTAGAACTATCTAATTTAGCAATACCTAATTAATGAGGAGCCAAAAATGGCGCTGCAAGCGGTCCGCCGCAAAAAGCCGGACGACGAAAAAGGCATGGCCGAGTTAGAGCGCAAGGCGGCGGAAGCCGCCGGGCTGTTGAAGCTCCTGGCCAACGAGAACCGGCTGCTGATCCTGTGCCGCTTGGTGCTGGCCGGCGAAGTGTCGGTCAACGATCTGGCCGACGCCGTCGGCTTGAGCCAGTCGGCGCTGTCTCAGCATCTCGCCAAGATGCGCGAGGACGGCTTGCTCGCGACGCGGCGAGAGGCACAGACGGTTTTTTACCGCGTCGCCGATCCGAATGCGGCGCGGCTGCTGGCGCTGCTCAAAGACATCTACTGCCCGTGATCCTGCAACGGTCCGAATAAAACAAAGGAACCAAGAACCATGAGTGAACTGAAAACCATCTCCCCGCAACGCGCCGCCGAACTCGTCCGGTCTGGCGCCGTGCTGGTCGATATCCGCGAAGCCGACGAGCATGCGCGCGAGAAAATCCCCGGCGCGCATCATCGCGCCCTGAGCCGCATCGATGGCAACACGCCGATCCGCGACGGCAACGATGTCGTGATCTTCCATTGCCGTTCCGGCGCGCGCACCAAAGGCAACGCGGCAAAACTCGCTGCGGCCACGCCGAAATGCGAGACCTATATTCTCGAGGGCGGCCTCGATGCCTGGAAGAAGGCTGGCCTCCCCGTGACGCTCGACCGCAATCAGCCGATCGACGTCATGCGCCAGGTGCAGATTGCCGCCGGCAGCTTGGTGCTCGCCGGCGCGGCATTGGGCTTTCTGGTCTCGCCCGCCTTCTATGGGCTGTCTGCCTTTGTCGGCGCCGGCCTGCTGTTTGCCGGTGTCAGCGGCTTCTGCGGCATGGCGCGGCTCTTGGCTGTGATGCCGTGGAACAGACGAGCGCAGGCCTGATGACGACACTGCACGCATTGCTGTCGATCGCGTCCGGCAGCCTGGTCGGCTTCACGCTCGGCTTGGTTGGCGGCGGCGGATCGATTCTGGCCGTGCCTCTGCTTGTCTATGTGGTGGGCGTGTCGTCTCCGCATGTCGCCATCGGTACCAGCGCGATTGCGGTCGCCGTCAGCGCCGCAACCAATCTCGCCGGCCATGCGCGCGCCGATAATGTGAAGTGGCCGTGCGCGGTGGTATTCGCGCTTGCCGGCATTGCGGGCGCTGCCGGCGGCGCGCAACTCGGCAAGATGGTGGATGGCGGCCGTTTGTTGACGCTGTTCGGCGTGCTGATGGTCGTGGTCGGCGCGCTGATGTTGCGGCCGCGCAAATCCAGCGGCAATCCGGATGTCAGATTGACTGTGGAGTCCATGCCGCACCTGCTGCCGCTATTGGTCGGCGTCGGCCTCCTGGTGGGGGCGCTGTCCGGCTTTTTCGGTATCGGCGGCGGTTTCCTGATCGTGCCGGGCCTGATGGGCGCGACCGCCATGCCGCTGATCAATGCGATCGGCTCGTCGCTGGTCTCGGTCACAGCCTTCGGGCTGACGACCGCCGCGAGCTACGCGTGGTCCGGCCTGGTCGATTGGCCGTTGGCGGGACTGTTTATTGTCGGCGGCGCGCTCGGCGGCTTGCTTGGAACCCGGCTCGCCCGCCATCTGGCCGGATACAAGCATGCCCTCTCCCTCACTTTTTCCGCCATTGTCATTGTCGTCGGGCTTTACGTGGTCGCCAGATCGCTGATGGGTTCGTGATCGCTTCGCTAGCGACAGGCGCAACCGCATCCACTATCGTGCCGCCGCGGCAACTCGGCTAACGGAGGGATGCGATGACGAGGGAACTATTGTGGCTGACGCTGACGATCATCCTGACCGGCGTCATGTGGGTGCCCTACATCGTCGACCGCATCATGCTGCGCGGCGTCATGGGAGCCATGGCCAACCCGTCACGCAAGGATAAACCGCAGTCGGAATGGGCGCAGCGGCTATATTTCGCCCACAGCAATGCGGTCGAAAATCTCATCATCTTCGCGCCCCTGGTGATGATCCTCGACAGCATGGGCCATTCGACCGAAAGCACGGCGATTGCCTGCGCGGTCTACTTCTGGTCGCGGCTGGCGCACGTCATCGTCTATGTGATCGGCGTTCCGGTGCTGCGAACGCTGGCCTTCGCGGTCGGCTTCTTCGCGCAGGCGGCCTTGGTGCTGGCGGTGTTCGGAAAACTTTAATTCGGTAAGGCGCGTTCCGCAATCGCGCGCAGATCGAGCCCGCGCGGCAACGCACCGAACACCGAGCCTGCGTCCTCGCCCAGCCGCGAGGCGCAGAACGCGTCGGCCACCGCCGGCGGCGCATGCTTGATCAGCAACGCGGCTTGGAGCGCCAGCACCAGGTCGCGCGTCAGCACGCGGGCCTGCGATTCATCGTTGCGGTCGGCGGCGGCCAGCCGACCGGCGAGCCGTTCCGCGAAAGCCTTCAATCTTGCGTCGCCGCTATCGGCAAATTCCTTTTGCAGCACCTCGCCGGCATTTGGCGTGCGCTCCATGGCGCGCAGCAAGTCGAGACACAACACGTTGCCGGAAACTTCCCAGATCGAAATGACCGGCGCCACGCGATAAAGCCGCGGCAAGATTCTTTCCTCGATGTAGCCGGAGCCGCCGAGCACCACCAACGCCTC
>JANMSZ010000040.1:0-1835 GCA_031389925.1 Hyphomicrobiales bacterium
CTCGAACCGACGGCCGGCGCCGTGCGTTTCGAGGGCAACGATCTGCTGGCGCTCGACGATGCGGCGTTGCGCGCGCGGCGACGGCGCATGCAGGTGATCTTCCAGGATCCCTATGCCTCGCTCAATCCGCGCATGACGGTAGGCGCCATGCTGGGCGAGCCGCTGATGCTGCACCGGCTGGCGGGCGACGAAATGGCGCGCCGCAGTCGCGTCGCCGAGCTGCTGGAGCTGGTCGGCCTACGGCCCGATCATATCCGCCGCTACCCGCACGAATTCTCCGGCGGCCAGCGCCAGCGTCTGGCCATCGCCCGTGCGCTGGCGGTCGAGCCGCGGCTGATCGTGGCGGACGAGCCGGTGTCGGCGCTCGACGTGTCGATCCAGGCGCAGGTCATCAACCTGATGCGCGAACTGCAGCAGCGCTTCGGCCTTTCCTACATCTTCATCAGCCACGATCTCGCGGTTGTGAAGCACATCGCCGACCGCATCGCCGTAATGTATCTCGGCAAGATCGTGGAGACGGCAACGACCGAGGAACTGTTCCGCAACCCGCGGCATCCCTATACGCGCGCCCTGCTGTCGGCCGTGCCGGTGCCCTATCCGGGACTGGCGCGCGAGCGCACGCTGCTGGAAGGCGATATCCCGAGCGCCACCGACCCGCCGGAGGGCTGCCGTTTCAACACGCGCTGCCCGTTCGTGCGCGACTCCTGCCGGCGCGATATCCCTGAGCTGATTGCAGACAGCACAGGCCATGCTACGGCTTGTCCGTGGTGGCCGGAGCTTCCCAGCGCCGTGCCGCCCCTGGGACATAGCGGCACGATCGAAGACAGGGCGCGGCTGGCGCGCCTGCAGGCGGCATTCGTTTCGGCTCACACGGAGGCATCATGAACACGACAATCCGGCGCGTCGCACTCTCGCTCGCACTATCAGCAGTCGCCATCGGCGGCGCCTTTGCGCAAACCAACCTCCGCATCGGCCTCGCCGAGGATCCCGACGTGCTCGATCCGTCGCTGGCGCGCACCTATGTCGGGCGCATCGTGTTCTCGTCGATCTGCGACAAGCTCTTCGACATCGACGAGAAGCTCGCCATCGTGCCGCAGCTCGCACTGGGCCACGAGACCTCGGCCGACGGCAAGTCCGTCACCATCAAGCTGCGGCCGAACGTGAAGTTCCATGACGGCGAGGCCCTCGACGCCGCCGCCGCCAAGTACAGTCTCGAGCGTCACCTCACCATGAAGGGCTCGTTCCGCAAGCCCGAGATCGCTTCCATCGATACCATCGAGGTGGTCGATCCCCTGACCATCAAGCTCAACCTCAAGGCGCCGTTCTCGCCGCTGCTGGCCCAGCTCACCGACCGCGCCGGCATGATGGTCTCGCCCAAGGCCTCCGAAGCCGCCGGCGACAAGTTTGGCCTCAAGCCGGTCTGCGCCGGTCCCTACAAGTTCGTCGAGCGCGTCCAGCAGGACCGCATCGTGGTCGAGAAGTTCGCCGACTACTGGAACAAGGACAATGTCTTCGTCGACAAGATCACCTATCTGCCGATCGTCGACGGCACGGTGCGCCTGGCCAACCTGCGCTCCGGCGGCCTCGACCTGATCGAGCGCGTGCTGGCCACCGACGTCAAGGCGGTGCGCGACAATCCCAAGCTGAAGCTCAGCAAGGCGACGTCACTTGGCTATCTCGGTCTCACCGTGAACCTCGCCAACGGCGACAAGGCCAACACACCACTCGCCAAGGATCCCCGCGTGCGCCGCGCGCTGGAACTCTCGATCGACCGCGATGCCATCAACCAGGTCGTGTTCAACGGCGAGTTTGTGCCGGGCAACCAGTGGGTCAGC
>JANMSZ010000093.1:0-6148 GCA_031389925.1 Hyphomicrobiales bacterium
GCCGTCGGCGATCAGGCGATAGCCGCAGGTCGGCGGCAGCCAGGTCAGCCGCTTGACGTTGCGCGGCGTCAGCCGCACGCAGTCCTTCACGCGGTTCTGGCGGCGCGGGTAATCGGTGCAGCGGCAGGTCTGCCCGTCCAACAGCCTGCAGCCGACGTCGGTGAACACCGTCTCGTTGGTGTCGACGTCGGTCAGCTTGTTGAGGCAGCAGCGGCCGCAGCCGTCGCACAGGCTCTCCCACTCCTTGGCCGTCATCTCGGCCATGGTCTTGGTGCGCCAGAACGGCGCGGGGGCGGTCTTGTCGGCAGGCATCGTGAGGGAATCCTTCGCCGGCGTTGTAGCCCCTCGCCCGGGTCCCGTCATGGCGATCCTGGGCGGTCCGTACCGAAAGGGCGGTTTTAGGCTGGAACTTGCCGTAATTGCCCCCAGATTTGCGTTCACCTTGGCGCGTATTAACCGGCCGGCGGCGTTGGTGAAACCAGCCCGATCGGCTAAATTGCCGCGTCGCGGAAAATCCCGCCGGCCCCCTGTAAAGAGCGATACACGCCTTGCGCGATCTGTTCCCCGAGGACTGGAAGCCCAATCTCAAGAAGCGGCTGCTCGGGCTCGACGCCTGGGTCGACTTCAGTGTGTTCCGCTCGGCCTCCGGCCTGCGCGAGGCCTATGAGCGGTTTTCCACCTTCATGGACCGCTTCCACGTCTCCGGCTGGCGGCGTTGGGCCACCGAACTGACGTCGGAAGGCGCGACCCTCGGCACCGTCGGCCTGGTGCTGCTGCTGGCGCTCGCGGTGCCGGCGTTCCAGATGACGTCGGACGACGACTGGCTCAAGAAGTCCGAACTCGCGGTGACGTTTTTAGACCGCTACGGCAACGAAGTCGGCTCGCGCGGCATCAAGCATAACGACTCGGTGCCGCTCGACCAGTTCCCGGACAGTCTGATCAAGGCAGTGCTCGCCACCGAGGATCGGCGATTCTACGAGCATTTCGGCATCGATCTCGGCGGCACCATGCGCGCGGTCGTCACCAATGCGAAGGCCGGCGGCGTCGTCCAGGGCGGCTCCTCCCTGTCGCAACAGCTCGCCAAGAATTTGTTTCTATCGAACGAGCGCACGCTCGACCGCAAGATCAAGGAAGCCTTCCTGGCGATGTGGCTCGAAGCGCGTCTGACCAAGAACGAGATTCTCAAATTGTATCTCGACCGCGCCTACATGGGCGGCGGCGCCTTCGGCGTCGATGCCGCGGCGCAGTATTACTTCAACAAGTCGGCGCGCGACGTGAACCTCGCCGAAGGCGCGATGCTCGCCGGGCTGTTCAAGGCGCCGACCAAGTTCGCGCCGCACATCAATCTACCGGCTGCGCGCGGGCGCGCCAACGTCGTGCTCGATAACCTGGTGGAAGCCGGCTTCATGACGGAAGGCCAGGTCTTCGGCGCCCGTCGCCGCCCCGCAACTCCGGTGGATCGCCGCGACGAGCGCTCGCCGAATTATTATCTCGATTGGGCCTTCGACGAGATGAAGAAGCTCGTCGATACTTTGCCGAAATCGATGACCGAGCGCGTCTTCGTGGTGCGGACCACGCTCGACAGCAATATGCAGAAGGTCGCCGACGCCGCGGTCGAAAATTCGCTGCGCCAATACGGCCAGGAGTACCACGCCACCCAGGCCGCGTCGGTGCTGATGGACGTGGACGGCTCCGTGCGCGCCATGGTGGGCGGCCGCGATTACGGCGCCAGCCAGTTCAATCGCGCCACCGACGCGATGCGCCAGCCCGGGTCTTCATTCAAGCCTTACGTTTACGCAACCGCCCTTCAGCACGGCTTCAAGCCGAACTCGATCGTCGTCGATGCGCCGATCTGCCTCGGCAACTGGTGCCCGCACAACTACAGTGGCGGCTACGCCGGCTCGATGACGTTGCTCACTGCGCTCACGCGCTCGATCAATACCGTCGCGGTCCGCCTCTCCGTCGCCATCGGCGACGGCAATCCCAAACTCGGCCGTAACCGCATCGTCGAAAACGCGCACAAATTCGGCATCCGTTCGCCGCTGCCCGATACGCCCTCACTGCCGATCGGCGCCGACGAAGTCAACGTGCTGGAACACACCGGCGCTTACGCGGTGTTCCCCAATCTCGGCAAGGCCGTGACCCCGCATGCCATTCTCGAAGTGCGCACCGGCGGCGGCGACCTGATTTGGCGCTTCGATCGCGACGGCCCCAAGCCGCGCCAAGTGTATCCCGCGTCGGCCGCGGCCGACATGATCAAGATGATGAACAGCGTCGTTGAGAGCGGTACGGCGCGGCGCGCGCGCCTTGAGGGCATTTCCGCCGCCGGCAAGACCGGCACCACCAATGCTTATCGCGACGCCTGGTTCATGGGCTACACCGGCAACTTCGTTTGCGGCGTCTGGTTCGGCAACGACGATTACAGCTCGACCAACCGCATGACCGGGGGCTCGCTGCCGGCGATGACCTGGCACACCATCATGGCATACGCCCATCAAGGCATCGAGTTGAAGCAGCTTCCAGGCGTTCCGGTGCCCGCGGCCCGCCAGCAGCCGGCGGTAGCCGACGCGAAATCGAAATCCAACGAGCCGGCGCCGCCGCGCCCGGCCGTGCTGAGCCGCCGCGGAGCCGATATTCTGGTGCGCGTCGAGCGGATGCTGGATGACGCACAGCGCGCCTTGGGGCCGTCAATTCCGACCGTTTCCACCGACAAGAAGAAGCAAGTTTCGGCTGCGCCGAAAGGTGACGCGATCGCGGCCGCGCTAGAGGATCGGCCCCTCGCCGGCCGGAACTGATTAGCGGCTGCGCCGCGGCCATCGTAGTCTCCCCCAACGCGAATCAAACTTCCCCAGTACCAGCGGATCGATCGTGCGGCTGCTTCTCGGAACGCTGTTTGCCCTTGCTGTCGCCGCGCTGGTCGGCCTTGGCGCGACTTATCTCGCTCTCACGCGCGGCGCGGCCTTCGGCTCGCTCACGGTCGGCACCTGGACCGCCTGGCCCAAGACCGGAACCGCAGAGGCGGATCCTTATGCCCGGGCGACAATTGCGCGGACCGGCCAATTGCCCGTTGCGCTCGGCGACGGCGTCTCGTTCACCACCCAGACCGACGACAGCGGCAAGATTCTGGACGGTCGCTGCGACGTCCTTGTGTCGGGTGTCACGCCGGCCGCGCGCTTCTGGACGCTGACGCTTTATAACGTCGAAGGCCAGCTCGCAGCCAATTCGGTCAACCGCTACGGATTCACCAGCCAGGAAATCATCCGTCACGCCGACGGCAGCTTCGAAATCGCCATTGGGCCGCGGGCCAATCCAGGCAACTGGCTGCCGACCGGCGGCGCCGAGCGCTACGCGCTGGTGCTGCGTTTCTACGATACCGCCGTCGGCGTTTCGACCAAAGCCGGCCGCGAGGTCCCGATGCCGGCTGTCGCGACGAGGAGCTGCCCATGATCCGATGGCTGCTCTTGTTGCTCGGCGGGGCGCTGCTTGGCGGCATCGTGCATCTTGCGACCATCATCATCTTGCCGCGCACCGCGACACAGGACGCTTATGCGCGATTGTCGCGGATCGCACCCGTCAATATCGTCACCGCCCTGCCCGAGCCGACGCCCGACACCGCGCCGCTTCCCTTCATGGATCCGGCCTTCGCCAGCGCCGTCTGCCGTTACGACCTGTCGCAAGGGTCGTTGAAGCTCACCGTGCCGGTCAGCCTCGCCTATACGTCGGTGTCGTTTTATACGCGCTATGGCGTGGCCTATTACGCGATCAACGATCGTGCCGCCGGCCGCCGCGTCATCGAACTGGAACTGATGACCGCCGAACAGCACAGCCAATTGCCCGAGGACGAGGAAATCACGGCGGCCGACCGGTTGATCGTGGAATCGCCGACGCTGACGGGACTGATCGCGATCCGCGCGCTGGCGCCGGAGCCGGGCCTGGCGCCGATGGCGCAGAACACCATCGCCGCGGCACGATGCACGCTGCAGGACGCCGCTAAGCCGTCGCAATGATCAGCGTGATGCTGCCAGGCTTCGCTCGCGCACCCATGCCGGCGCCGGCGCGCGATAGCGCGCGATCGACGCCTGCAACTGATTGAGCGCTTGCTCGGCCTCGACCGCCTGCGGCGACGGCGTCATGATGACCAGCCGCTCGAGCGCAAAGCGATAGGCCACGACACGTTGCCCCAATCGGGCACGCACCAGCGACACCAGCGCTACGTTCTCGCGGGTGCGGCGCAGGGCGTGGTCACGCTCGCCCGCCGACAGGTCGCGCACGTAGGCCAGGCTCTTCTTGCGTTTGGCGTCGATGTCGAGCACGCGCGAGGCGGCTTCGAAGAATCCCGGCAGCCGCGTGATATCGTTGCGAATGTCCTCGGTGATCTGCGCATAGCGCGCCGACGGCGAGCGATAGCGCGAACTCAACAGATAGTTGGCGTAACTGGTCTGGCCCATGCCGGCGGTGCCGGCCGCGCCATATTCCAGCGCCACGGCATAAGGCTGCTGGCGCTCGTAAGGCGGCTCGATCAGCGGGAACGCCAGATCGCGGAGCTGGCGCTCGTCGTCGGTCAGTTCGAAGCTTGAGGATGGACCAGGTGCGACGGCGGCGGGCCCGAGCCAGTCGTGAATATCGTCCCGCACCAGCATCGGGCGCACTTCGCCGAAGTCGCGGTTGGCGGTGCAGCCTGCGAGCAGCGCCACCGAAGTCAGCGCCAAGGCCGCCAGCGCGACAATGCGGCGCATCGGGTTGCTCAGCGTGCGGCGCGACGGCGGCGGCGACGGCCGGCGCTGTTGCCGGCGTTCGGTTCCAGGCCGTTGCTGCCGTCCGGATCGCGCTCGATCCGGATCACCGGAAGAATAATGACGGTCGCAGGTTCGGTATGTGCGTCGATGTACCGGCCTCCGCGCGCGTATCCCGCCTCGTCGGGAAATCGAATGACTTCGCCCATTTCAGTCCCCTATCCGATCCTGAGCCCAAAGCCCGGGTCGGTGCTTTTAATTAAGGGGTTGCAAGGTTAACGCTCTGCTAACGCAGGCCGACTAATCTCACGCATCGGTTTCCGTAAAAGTGCGTACCCGTGATGATGAAGTTGCCTGCCTATCCCCATCTCGATGGTCTGGTCGACCTGGCATGCCGCGATGGCGTCGATATCCGCCCGACGCTGCTGCGCGTTCTGACCGACCTCTATGTGCAGAAGCCGTCGCATAGCGCGGCCGAAGAAGCCCAGTATATCGAGCTTGCGCTGGGCCTGATCGACAGCGTCGATGCGCCGACCCGCGCCGCGGTCGTGGCCAGCCTCGCCAAATATCCCGCGGCACCGGCGGCAATCCTGAGCAAGCTCGGCCACGCCGAGGTGCTGCCGCCAGGAACCGGCGATCTGGTCGAACAATTTTTCGCCGCCACCGCCGATGACCGGCGCGCGATCCTTGCCAATCTCGATACACCCGCCGCGCCGCCGCGCGCAGCCGCGCCACCGGCGGGCGAGTTGATCCGCCGCCTGGAAAACGCGGCGCTACAGCATAACGCCGGTGAGTTCAGCCGCGTGCTCGAACGCGCGCTCGGCATCAGCGCGGCGCTGGCCGAGCAGATCACGCGCGATCATGGCGGCGAGCCGATCGTGGTCGCGGCCAAGGCGCTCGGCATGCCGGCCGCGGTGGTCCAGCGCGTCCTGCTGTTTCTCAATCCCGCGATCGGGCAATCGGTCGAGCGCGTTCACGACCTCGCGCGGCTGTTCGGCGATATCACCCCGGAGGCTGCCGCCCGCATGCTGGCGATCTGGCGCAACACCGCCGCGCAATCGCAGAGCCAGCCCAAACGCACTTACGAGCCGGTGCATTGGGACGACGAGCGCCGCAGCGCCCGCTCGGCCGCGACGTCGACCGTCCGCCGCCGCGTCTCGAGAAGCGACGACCTGCCGTCGCGCGGCCGCAACAGCGGGCGCTAGGTCAGTTACTTTTTGCGCATGATCTTATCCGAAAACCGGTTCCCACTTTTCGGGATCATGCGCTAGTGATCCGATTCCGACATTTGCATCCCGTTGCCGCAAGTTCTTGAGCAAATGTCGGAATCAAAGGACCACTAGCAATTATTTGAGTCTAGTGGAGCTTTGAATTTGACATTTGATGAGCAACCAGCCGCAACGGGGTATCAAATG
>JANMSZ010000099.1:0-6184 GCA_031389925.1 Hyphomicrobiales bacterium
CGCCGCGAGGTCGGCATGGTGTTCCAGCACTTCAACCTGTTCCCGCATCTCACGGTGCTGGAAAACTGCACACTGGCGCCGCTCTGGGTGCGCAAGATCCCGAAGCGGGAGGCCGAAGAAATCGCCATGCACTACCTGACGCGGGTGAAAATCCCGAACCAGGCATTGAAATATCCCGGCCAGCTATCGGGCGGTCAGCAGCAGCGCGTCGCGATCGCGCGCGCCTTGTGCATGAGCCCGAAGATCATGCTGTTCGACGAGCCGACCTCGGCGCTTGATCCGGAAATGGTCAAGGAAGTTCTCGACACCATGGTGGGCCTGGCGGAAGACGGCATGACCATGCTGTGCGTCACCCACGAAATGGGTTTTGCGCGTCAGGTGGCGGATCGCGTCATCTTCATGGATGCCGGACAGATCATCGAGTCCAACGTGCCCGAGGAATTCTTCAACCACCCGCAGCACGAGCGGACCAAGCTGTTCCTCAGCCAGATTTTGCACTGATCCGGAAGGCTAGTCCTTTTCGACCGCCAAATCGGGCCTAGAGCCCCATTCCGCCCAGGAGCCGTCATAGATGCGCGCGGGCTTCTTGCCGAGCGCATCGAGGCCGAGCGTGAGGATCGCGGCGGTGACGCCGGAGCCGCAACTGGTGATGACCGGTTTGTCGGTATCGACGCCGGCTTTCTTGAACGCCGCGGCGATCCGCTCGGGCGACACCAGACGGCCGTTCTCGACGATCTCGGTATAGGGCACATTGAACGCGCCCGGCATGTGACCGGAACGCAAGCCCGGACGCGGCTCAGGATCGCGGCCGGCAAAGCGTCCGGCCGAGCGCGCATCGACCACCTGGATGATCTTATCGTTGAGTGCCATCTGCACGTCGGACATCATCGCGACTGCGCCGGTGTCCATCTCGGCGTTGAATTTCGCCGCCGGCCGTTTGCTCTCGCCGGATTCGACGGCACGGCTTTCCGATTTCCATGCCGGAAATCCGCCGTCCAGAATGAACACGTTCTTGGCGCCGAAAATGCGGAAGGTCCACCATACGCGCGGCGCGGAGTTCAACCCGACGCCGTCATAGACGATGATAGTGTCGGCGTCCGAAATGCCGAGCGCGCCGGCGGCTTCGCCAAACTGCGCCGGTCCCGGCAGCATATGCGGCAGATCGGTGGAATCGTCGGCGACCTTCTCGATATCGAAGAACACCGCGCCTGGAATATGGCCAGCGACATATTCGGCTTTGGCGTCGCGTTTTTGCGTCGGCAGATAGAACGAGCCGTCGACAATGACGATGCCAGGTTTGCCGATCTGGCCGGCGAGCCACTCGGTCGATTTAAGCCATTTGCTCGATGGATTTGTCATAGGTTTTTGTTTCTCGATTACGTCTGCGTTAATGCGCGGCCTCACCTAATCGTTCCGACGCTCGAATGCCAGCGAGCGTCAGACGAACGGCAGCTTGATATTGCTCTTGATATCTCTCTTGCGCTCCAGCCATGCCGGAACGGGAAGATTCTTCGAGCGGAGGAATTCCGGATTGAACAATTTCGATTGGTAACGCGCGCCTGAGTCGCAGAGGACCGTCACGATGGTGTGGCCCGGTCCGAGATCCTTGGCGAGCCTGATGGCGCCGGCGACATTGATGCCGGACGAGCCGCCGAGACATAAGCCTTCGTGCTCTAGCAGATCGAAGACCATCGGGACCGCTTCTTCGTCGGGAATGAGATAGGCCTTGTCGACCTTCATTTGCTCGACGATGGCCGTGACGCGCGCAAGCCCGATGCCCTCGGTGATCGATCCGCCCGGGGTCACCTTGGCCTCGCCGTGGTCAAAGAAATTGTACATCGCCGCGCCACGCGGATCGGCGACGCCGATCGTTACGCTGTTTTTCTTTTCCTTGAGGAAGGTCGAAACGCCGGCAAGCGTTCCGCCGCTTCCGACCGCGCAGATGAAGCCGTCGATCGTGCCGCCGGTCTCTTCCCATATCTCGGGGCCGGTCGTGGTGTAGTGGGCTTTGGTGTTGTCGAGGTTGTTCCACTGGTCGGCGAAGAGGACGCCGTTCTTCTCCGTCTTCTTCAACTGCTCCGCCAGTCTGCGGCCGACGTGCTGATAGTTGTTCTGATTGCTGAAGGGCAGTGCGGGGGATTCCAATAATTCGGCGCCGCACAGCCGCAGCATGTCTTTCTTTTCTTGGCTTTGCGTCTCCGGAATGACGATCAGCGTGCGATAGCCGCGCGCATTGGCGACCAGCGCCAGGCCGATGCCGGTATTGCCGGCGGTGCTCTCGACCACCAGACCGCCGGGGCGCAGTTCGCCGCGGGCTTCTGCCTCCAGGATCATCTGGCGGCCGGCGCGGTCCTTGACCGAGCCGCCCGGGTTCATGAACTCCGCCTTGCCCAGAATGGTGCAGCCGGTCGCCTCGGACGCGCGCCGTAGCTTGATCAGGGGTGTATGGCCGATTGCGTCGACGAGGCCGTCTCGGATCTTCATGCCCGTTCCGGGGGTAATGGGGACGAAATTGAACCTAGTGGAGGGCCGGGGAGGCCACAAGGCCGGGTTTTCCCCGGGTAAAACCCGCAAGTGGCTCAACTCGCGGCGAAGTTGGAAACCAGGCCGAAACCATACCGATGCATTGGCCGGAGGTGTTCCGCCACATTCACCACTTCTTTGTTCCGCTGCCTTAATCGTAACGGTCGAGCAAGGGCGCGCCGTATCATGAATCTCGACGTCAATACCCTCTTCATGGTGACGATCTATGTGGAGGCAATCCTCGGATTGCTGCTGTTATTTGCCTGGGCGCAGAATACCCAGATTCACGCCGTTGCCTGGTGGGGTTTTGCGCATCTGATCCGCGCCGTCTCGATCGTGCTGTTCGGCATGTACGGCTCGGCTCCCGACCTGATCACCATCGATCTTGCCAATGCACTGCTGTTCACCGCCTTTGCGGTCACCTGGACCGGCGCGCGGGTGTTCGACGGCCGTCCGGTGGAGCCGGTCTATCTGGTCACCGGCGCCGTGATCTGGCTCTTGGTTTGTCGCCTGCCGGTTCTGGCCGAGGCGATCGACACCCGTGCGATGATCGCGTCCGCCATCATCACCGCCTACACTTGGCTCACGGCTTACGAATTCTGGCGTGGCCGCGGCGAAGCACTGGTGTCGCGCTGGCCTGCGATCTTCATGCTGTTCGCCCATGGCGCACTGTTCCTGCTGCGCACGCCGCTGGTGACGCTGCTGCCCTGGTCGCCGACCAACATGTACGGCAGCGTCTGGCTGACCGTGCTCAGCTTCGAGGCCTTGCTGTTCACGATCTCGATCGCGTTCATTCTGCTGGCAATGGCGAAGGAGCGCACCGAATTGCGTCACCGCACCGCCGCGATGATCGATCCGCTTACCGGGATCGCGAACCGCCGGGCGTTCCTGCATGACGCCGGGGTCATGGCGAAACGCCACGTTACCAATCCGCGCCCGACCGCCGTGCTGCTGATCGACCTCGATCACTTCAAGTCGATCAACGACCGCTTCGGTCACGCGCTCGGCGATCAGGTGCTGCAGATTTTCACCGAATCCGCGCAGCAGTCGATCCGCGCCACGGATCTCATTGGCCGCCTCGGCGGCGAGGAGTTTGCCGCGATCTTGTATGACACCAGCAGCGAAAAGGCGGTGGCAGCGTCGGAGCGGATACGCGAAACCTTCGCGGGGCAAGCGCAGAATGTCGGCGGCCGTCCGGTCTGCGCGACGGTGAGCATCGGGGTTGTGCACTGCGAGGAAGCGGTTCTCGACATCCCCGAGTTGCTGGCCCAGGCCGACCAGGCGCTCTACTTCGCCAAGGAAAACGGCCGCAATCGGGTCGAGGTCGCCTCGCTCGACATGATCCTGCAGCGCAGAGATCGTGAGCCTGCGGCCTCCCAGATGCCGGCGCGGGCGCCGGCCGCCCAAAGCGCCGCCTGATCCGACGCGCCTCCACCGGATCGTTCGCTATCCTTCAGGCAATTGGCGGCGTGCCGTGAGTGTGGAAACTCTCGATCGTCTTGAGTCCCCAGGCCTGTCCCTTTCGCCGCTCTGCTTCGGTCCAGACGATTGGCTCCCAATCGGGCGCGAGAATGAGCCTGGATCCTGCGTTCGCTAGTTCGACACGATTGCCGGCAGGCTCCCAGACATAGAGAAAGAATGTCTGCTGGATGGCGTGCTTGTGTGGCCCCGTCTCGATGTGCACGCCATTCTCAAGAAAAATATCTGCGGCTTGCAAGATGTGTTCGCGCTGGTCGACCGCGAACGTCGCGTGATGAAACCGGCCGTGGCTGTTCGTCATGTCGCGTGTATAAGCCACGTCATAGGATTTGTTGTTGCAGGTGAACCAGCAGCCGCCGAGCGACCCGTCGTCGAGCTGGATGACCTCGGTAATGCGGCTGCCGAGAGCCTGCGGAAGGAAGCCGCGGATCGCATCGACGTCGGTCGCCAGCAGATTGATGTGATCCAGACGGCGCGGTGCGACGGCTCTGTTGGGCGTGCGGCCTGCTTGGTTCTTGAGCGCCGGCCGCTCATTGGCCGCCGGCTGATAGCGTCGGGTCTCGTAGTAGATCTCGAATTCGTGTCCGTCCGGATCGTGGAAGCGATAGGCGGGGCCGTGGCCTAGGTCGTCATCGTGCCAGCCGATCCCGGCGCCGAGCGCTTCAATGGCTTTGACGCGCCGCTCAAGCGCTTGCGGACTGGCGGCGCGATACGCGATGTGGCGCATGCCCGTTGTCGCTGCCGCGGTCAGCTTGAGCGAGTGGAACTCGTAGTCATCGAAGGCGCGCAGATAGACGCTGTCGCCCTCACGGCCGCTCTCGATGAGACCGAAGATGCGCGTGAAGAAGTCGAGACTGGCTTCGGGCTTGTTGGTCAGCATCTCGACGTGGCCAAGATGGGCAATATCGTAGATGGGTTCGGCCTGCATGCCTGTTCCTTTGCCGCGCGGCGCTTCTGTCGATTGCTGGCGGACCTGCCAGGGGCCTCATCCTTTCGAAAGCAGGTTGACGCGACAAATGGTAGTTTTTGGCCTATTCATGAACTGAATGCATGTGGCCATTTTGCCGCGATTGAGGGGGGCGCCGCGATGCGCATCGATTTTCTCGGGCTAGAGGCGTTCCTCAGCATTGCCGAACGCGGAAGTTTTCAGCGCGCGGCCGCGCATTTGAACCTGTCCCAAACGGCCATCAGCCACAGGATGCGCAAGCTTGAGGAGGGTTTGGGCCTGAAGCTGTTCGCCCGCACGACGCGCGAGGTAACGCTGACGCGAGCCGGAATTGAGTTCTTGCCCAAGGCGCAGAAGGCGCTCGGCGAGTTGGATCAGTCGTTCGACGAGCTCAAGCAACAGGGCGCAAAGAGGCGAGAGCGCCTCGACATCGCGTGTCTGCCGGCCTTTGCCGTAAATTATCTTCCGCCCATTCTCAGCAAGTTTCATAAGTCGCAACCCCGCGTGCAGGTTCGGATTTTTGAGACGCCGTCTGCCGCGGTCGCGGAACTGGTGCAGTCTGGCGAGGTCGAGTTCGGTCTGAGTGTGGTCCAGACCAATCGGTGGGACCTCGAAGTGGAAACGATCTTTGCCTCGCCGCTGGCGCTCGCTTGCCCTGCAAGACATCCGCTTGCGAAGAAGCGTTCGGTGGGGTGGGCCGAGCTTCGTAATTTACCGCTGATCCGTGTCGGCTCGAAGACAGCAATCAGGCCCATGATCGACGATGCGCTCGGCGCCGCGCACGTGACCCTGAGCTGGCAATATGAGGTTCAGCACGTCGAAACGGCGGTTAATCTTGTCGAGGCGGGGCTCGGCTTTGCGGTGGTGCCGAGCATCGACATTGCGCTGCATCGCGGTCGAGGGTTGGTCGCCGTTCCTCTTCGTGCGCCCAAGGTATCCTGCACCTATGGTCTTGTGACCCGCCGCGGCATCCCGCTGTCGCCGCCCGCCGTGACGTTGCGAGGCCTTCTTATTGATGAAATGAAGGCAAAAGGGGCCCATGCACTGAATGCATGAATAGGCAGATTCTATTCATTTGATTAGACCGAGAGACCTCGGCATTTTCGAGGCTGATCGCCGGACATCGCCGGTCAACGCTGCGTGCGTACGTTCAAGGGGGCAACCACAACCGTTCGTGTACAAATAGCGGGCGTTTGGCGTGCCTGCCATCCGGTACACTGTGCCGCCGCGCTGCGC
>JANMSZ010000116.1:0-10898 GCA_031389925.1 Hyphomicrobiales bacterium
CCCGGTTGGCGTAGCCCAGAAGGGCAACAGCCAGAAACAAATCATGAACGAACACTATCTGTTCAATATCTGTTCCGCAACCATTTAATTTGGAGTGAAAAATGCGAAACGCCGCTACAGGGCGAGCTTAAGGATGACGCAGCGTGAACCGGCATGGGCCGCCGGCGCCTGTGGTTCCCGAATCAACAGACAGTCGGCCTTGGCCAAAGGCGCCATCAGGGAACTGTCCTGGGCCGGTAGCGGGGTCGCTATAAGGCCGTCCGGACCGTCCTGCAGGGTCGCCCGCAGGTAGTCGGCGCGCTCGTCATTGGCGGGCATATCGCGGCCGAGCCGCGCCGGTTCGGGAACCCGGGCGGCGTCCTGGCGGCCGGCCAGCGTCCGGATCAGCGGCACCAGGAACAGGAAGGCGCAGACGTAGGACGACACCGGATTGCCGGGCAGGCCGAGCACCTGCATGCCGCCGACCTTGCCATGCATCATCGGCCGGCCGGGGCGCAGCGCGACGCGCCAGAACGACAGATCGAGCCCTTCGGCGGCGAGCGCCCGCTGCACCAGGTCGTGCTCGCCGACCGAGGCGCCGCCGGTGGTGACCAGAATATCGGCGCCGCTATCGCGCGCGCGCCGTACCGCCGCGGTGATGTCTTCGACGCGGTCGCGGGCAACGCCAAGGTCGGTGACCTCGGCGCCTTCGTTGCGGATCATCGCCATCAGGGCAAAGCCGTTGGAATAGACAATCTCGCCCGCCTTCGGCGTGGTGCCGGGGGGCACGAGCTCGTCGCCGGTGCCGAGCACGGCGACCTTGGGCCGCCGGTGCACGCTGACCTTGGGATGGTTCATCGCCGCCGCCAGCATGAGGTCGCGGTCAGTGAGGCGGCGGCCTTTGCTCAGCAGCACTTGGCCCTCGGAAAAATCGATACCGGCATTGCGGACGTTGCGGCCTTTGGCGGCGGGCTTCTGCACGGTGACTTTGTCGCCGTCACGCGCCGAGTTCTCCTGGATCACCACGGTGTCGCTGCCTGCCGGCATCACGCCGCCGGTGAAGATGCGCGCGGCTTGGCCTGCGCCGACCGCGCCGTCGAACGGATGGCCGGCCGCGACTTCGCCGATCAGGGTCAGCGTCACCGGCGCCTGCGCCACGTCCTCGGCGCGCACGGCATAGCCATCCATTGCCGAAAGCGCCGCCGGCGGCTGGGTGCGCAGCGCTGTCACGTCATCGGCCAGCACGCAGCCGAATGCGTCGTTGAGCGGCAGCATGTCGGCAGGGAGCGGACGCGCACCGGCCAGCACGCGCTGCAACGCCTCGGCGACCGACATCAAAGGCATGATTGTCTCTTTTTGCGCATGATCTATTCCGAAAACCGGTTCCCACTTTTCGGGATCATGCGCTAGGCCTCGGCGCGGTAGTCGCCGGATTTGCCGCCGGTCTTCGAAATCAGCCGGATGCCCTCGATGTGCATGCTTTTCTCAATGGCCTTGGCCATGTCGTAGATCGTGAGGCAGGCGATCGACACCGCCATCAAAGCTTCCATCTCAACGCCGGTCTGCCCATTCACCTTCACCGTGGCCTGGACCAGAAAGCCGGGCAGGGAGTGCTCGGGGTTGATGTCGATCTCGATCTTGGTGATCGGCAGCGGGTGGCACAACGGGATCAAGCCGTGCGTGCGCTTGGCGGCCATGATGCCGGCGAGGCGGGCCGCGCCCAGCACATCGCCTTTGGCAGCGTTGCCGGCGATCACGGTATCGAGCGTTTCCTTGCGCATGATCACCATGCCTTCGGCCACAGCGATGCGCTCGGTCGGGTTCTTGGCCGAGACGTCGACCATGTGAGCCTGGCCGCGGGCATCAATATGGGTGAGTTCGGAATTGGCGAGCAGGGGGGAGCGCTTCGCTGGCTTCTTTGGCGAGGCTTTCTTGGCAGCCATTTTCGCCATGGAACTACTCCGCCGCCGAATGTTGCCGGTCGCGCGCGAGCAGAGTGCGGGTTGCCGCGGTGACGTCGTCCTGGCGCATCAGACTCTCGCCGACCAGGAAAGTCGAGATGCCGATCTTGGCGAGGCGGGCCAAATCGGCCGGCGTATTGAGCCCGCTTTCGGCGACCACGATGCGGTCGCGCGGGATCATGGGCGCCAGGCGCTCGCTCACCGCCAGCAAGGTCTTGAAGGTCCTCAGATCGCGGTTGTTGATACCGATCAGTCGGGATTTCATTTTCAGGGCGCGGACAAGTTCATCTTCTTGATGAACCTCAATAAGTACATCTAAGTTATTGGTAATGGCCGTATCTTCGATCTGCCTTGCGGTCATGTCATCGAGCGCCGCCATGATGATAAGAATGCAGTCGGCGCCGAGCGCCCGCGATTCGACCACCTGATAGGGATCATAAATGAAATCCTTGCGCAGCACCGGCAGGGCCATGGCATCGCGCGCCTGAGCCAGGAACTCCGGGCTGCCTTGGAACGATGGCCCGTCGGTGAGGACCGACAGACAGGTGGCGCCGCCGGCCTCGTAGGCCTTGGCGAGCGCCGGCGGATCGAAGTCGGCGCGGATCAGGCCCTTCGACGGGCTCGCCTTCTTGATTTCCGCGATCAGCGCGTAGTCGCCGTTGGCGATGCGGCGCTCGATCGCCTTGAGAAATCCGCGCGGCGGCGGCGCGGATTTGGCCGCGGCCTCGAGCGTTGCCAGCGGCCGGGCGCGCTTGGCCGCCGCGATCTCTTCGCGCTTGTAGGCTTCGATCTTTTTAAGAATGTCGCTCATCGCTCTTCTCTGCGCATGATCTTATCCGAAAACCGGTGCCCACTTTTCGGGATCATGCGCCTGCGCACGATACCGCAATGAGCCGGTCGAGCCGGCCTTCGGCCTCACCGCTATCGATCGATTTGGCCGCCAGCGTGGCGCCTTCTTTCAAATCGCCGGCCTTGCCGGCGACGATCAAGGCAGCCGCGGCATTGAGCACCGCCACCTCGCGGAATGCGTTCTTCTTGCCCTTGAGCACGTCGAGCAGCGCCTTGGCGTTCTCGGTGGCGTCGCCACCCTTCAAGGCCTCCGGCTTCACGCGCGCCAGACCGGCATCCTCGGGCGTGACTTCGAAGGTGCGGATCTTGCCGCCTTTAAGTTCGGCGACGCTGGTAGGTCCTGCGGTGGTGATTTCGTCGAGCCCGTCGGACCCGTGCACGACCCAGACACTTTCGGAGCCGAGATTGTTGAGCACCTGCGCCATCGGCTCGATCCAATGTTTCGAGAACGTTCCGATCATCTGGCGCTTGACGCTCGCCGGGTTCGAAAGGGGTCCCAGCAGGTTGAAGATAGTGCGGGTGCCGAGCTCGACGCGGGTCGGACCGACGTTCTTCATCGCCGGATGATGCGCCGGCGCGAACATGAAGCCGATGCCGGCCTCGGCGATGCAGTGCGACACCTGCTCGGACGTCTGATCGATCTTGACGCCGAGCGCGCCCAGCACATCGGCAGCGCCCGACTTTGACGACAGCGCGCGGTTGCCGTGCTTGGCGACCGGCACCCCGGCGCCGGCGACAATGAACGCCGCGCAGGTGGAGATGTTGTACGAGCCGGACGCGTCGCCGCCGGTGCCGACCACGTCGATGGCGTCGAGCGGCGCTTTCACGCCTAGCATCTTGGCGCGCATGGTGGTGACCGCGCCGGTGATCTCGTCGACGGTTTCGCCGCGCACGCGCAACGCCATCAGCAGCCCGCCCATCTGCGAGGGCGTGGCTTCACCCGACATCATGCGGTCGAAGGCGGTGGCGGCTTCCGCGCGGGTAAGGCTCGCACCGGTCGCGACCTTGGCGATGAGCGATTTGAAATCGTCGGCCATGGGTGGCCTTAGCTCGCCGCGTGCATGGCGGCCGCCGTGCGGGCTGGCAGTGTGCTCGGCCGCCGGCCGCTCAGCACGTTCCATTCGTCGGCGAGTTCAAGGAAGTTCTTCAGCATCAGATGGCCGTGCTCGGAGGCGATGCTCTCGGGATGAAACTGCACGCCATGAATGGGCAGGCTCTCATGCATCAGGCCCATGACCAGGCCGTCGTCGGTCTGCGCATTCGGGATCAACTCGTTCGGCATCGTGGCGCGCTCGACCACCAGCGAGTGATAGCGCGTCGCCATGAACGGGCCGTTGATGCCGTGGAATACGCCCGAGTTGGAGTGGCTGATCTCGGACAACTTGCCGTGCACCGGCACCGGCGCGCGCACGACCTTGCCGCCAAAAGCTTGGCCGATGGCCTGATGGCCGAGGCAGACGCCGAGGATCGGCACGCTGCTGGAGGCCTTGACGATGAGGTCGAGGCAGATGCCGGCTTCGTTCGGCGTGCAGGGGCCTGGCGACAGCACGATGCCGTCCGGATCGAGCGCCATTACCTCGGCGGGCGAAATCTTGTCGTTGCGATGGACAACGACGTCCGCCCCCAGCCCGCCCAGGTAATGGACGAGGTTGAAGGTGAAGCTGTCGTAATTGTCGATCAGAACGATCATTGGCGTGATCTTCTCGTGCCCGCCCAAGGTCTTAAGACCGCCCCAGAGGGGGGTCAAGCAGAGGCCGGAACCAGCGTTAGCGCAATTCAGGCCTTATGGATCGGATCGATCCACGGCACATTTTCGGGCTTCTCGACCGGTTCGATGTCGAGATTGACCACCACGGCCTCGTTGTCCGAGCGCACCAGCACGCATTCCAGCACTTCGTCGCGGCTGGCGTTGATCTCCTGGTGCGGCACGTAAGGCGGAATGAAGATGAAATCGCCGGGTCCGGCCTCGGCGGTGAATTCGAGGTGTTCGCCCCACCGCATGCGCGCCTTGCCGCGTACCACGAAGATCACGCTTTCGAGCGCGCCGTGATGATGCGCGCCGGTCTTGGCGTCGGGATGGATGTGGACGGTGCCGGCCCAGAGCTTCTGGGCGCCGACGCGGGCGGCGTTGATGGCGGCCTTGCGGTCCATGCCCGGCGTCTGCGCGGTGTTGGGATCGAGCGAGTTCCCGGGAACGACGCGTACGCCGTCATGTTTCCACTTCGGCTCGTGATTGTGGTCGTGCGGATGATCGTGGTTCATGCGGCGTGCTCCACGTTACTGGCCGCGTCATTGGCCTCTTCTTGCGGCGCTGGCAAATCTACGGGCTTCTTCGGCGGCGCGAAACAGCGCCTTGGCCTTGTTGACGCATTCCTGAAGTTCGTTGTCCGGGTTGGAATCCGCGACGATGCCGGCGCCGGCCTGCACATACATGGTGCCGTCCTTGACCAGCGCAGTGCGCAGTACGATGCACGTGTCCATCTCGCCGGCGGCGGAGAAGTAACCGACGCAGCCGGCATAGAGCCCGCGCTTTTCCTTTTCCAACTCGTCGATGATCTGCATGGCGCGCACCTTGGGCGCGCCCGACACCGTGCCGGCGGGGAAGCCAGCGGCCAATGCATCGAGCGCGTCGCAGTCGGGGCGAAGCTTACCCTCGACGTTCGACACGATATGCATGACGTGGCTGTAGCGTTCGACGAAAAACTGGTCGGTGACGGTCACGCTGCCGATCTGCGCGACGCGGCCGACATCGTTGCGGCCGAGATCGAGCAGCATCAGATGCTCGGCGCGTTCCTTCGGATCGGCGAGCAATTCTGCTTCCAGCGCCTTGTCCTCGTGCGGCGTCGCGCCACGCGCGCGCGTGCCGGCGATCGGGCGGATCGTCACTTTTTCACCAGCAACCGTGACCAGAATTTCGGGACTGGAGCCGGCGACCGCGAAGCCGCCGAAATCGAGGAAGTAGAGATACGGTGACGGGTTGGTCCGCCGCAGCGCGCGATAGAGTGAAAATGGCGGCAGCGTGAACGGCGCTTCGAAGCGTTGCGCCAGCACGATCTGGAAGGCGTCGCCGGCGGCGATGTAGTCCTTGGCCTTGAGCACCATCGCTCTGTATTCGGCCGGCGTGGTGTTGGATTGAGGCTCCACGTCGAGCGGGCCGGGATCGAATTCGACCAATGACTTGTCGAGCGGCCGATCGAGGCTGTCGACGACGCCCGACAGGCGCTCGACCGCGCGGGTCAGCGCCGTCTTGGCATCGACGCCAGGCTCAGTGCGCACCGGCGTGACGATGGTGATGGAATCCTTCACCGCGTCGAACACGACGATGATGGTCGGGCGCACCAGCACCGCGTCGGGAATGCCGATCGGATCGGGATTGGCTGGCGGCAGCTCTTCCATCAGCCGCACCATGTCGTAGCCGAGATAGCCGAACACACCGGCCGCCATCGGCGGCAGGCTGTCGGGCAACTCGATGCGGCTTTCCGCGATCAGCGCGCGCAACGCATCGAGTGGCGCCTCGGGGCAGGGCGTAAAGGCGTCGGGCTTGGTGCGGGCGCTGCGATTGACCTGCGCCGCGCGGCCGTTCGAGCGCCAGATCAGGTCGGGCTCGATGCCGATGATGGAGTGGCGGCCGCGCACCGCGCCGCCTTCGACCGACTCCAGTAGAAAGCTCATCGCCTTGCCGCCGCCGAGCTTCAAGAACGCCGAGACCGGCGTTTCCAGGTCGGCGACCAGCGTGGTCCACACCACCTGCGCCTGGCCGCGGCCGTAACGTTCGGCGAATGCGCTTTCCGACGGCTCGATCTGCATGGGTCTAACTTATTGTGCGGGCGTGCCGCCGCCAATGACCTGGTTCAACGCCTGCTGATTGATCGAAATGCCGATGTCGGCTTGGAGCTTGCCGAGATATTCGCCGATGAGGTCGTCGGCATAGGAATTCTGCAGCGTCGAAGACAGTTGCTTGGCTTCGGGCGAGGCTTCATCGAGCGTCGGCTCGACCACGTCGATGACGCGGTAGACAAAACGTTGCGTCTGGCTGTCGCCTTCGGCGACGCTGGCCGCGCCCTTCGGCGTTTTGAATACGGCGTCGATCAGTTTGGCTGGCGTCTGCGGGGTTGGCTTGCCGCGCTGGATGCCCGCGGTCGAGCCGACGGTGAAGCCGATCTCTTTCGCGATATCGGCCAGCGAGGTGCCAGCCTTGAGCTTGGCGAGCATGTCGTCGGTCTTGGCCTGTAGACGGGCCGCCGCCTCGTCGTCGCGCCAGCGCGTAGCGACCTGGTCCTTGACCTCTTCGAGCGTGCGGTCGCGCGCCTTCGTGATGCCGCCGACGTCGTACCAGAGATAGCCGCCCCCCTGGATTTGCAGCGCCTCGCTGTCGACGCCGATATCGGTGGTGAAGGCGGGCGTGATGACGTCCGGCGTCCTCGGCAGCCCGGCGACCGGTTGGCCGTCGAGGCCGCGGCCGGCGCGGTCGATGGCGTCGAAGGTCACGGACTTGAGGTTAAGTTTCTTGGCGGTTTCCGCCAAGGTGGAGCCGGCGGCGCGCTCGTCTTCGATCTTGTCGCGCAAGGCGCCGATCTCGCTCTTCGCGCGAGCTTCCGCTGTGTCCTTTTTGATCTGCGCGGCGACTTCGTCGTAGGTCTTTTGCGTCCCCGGTTCGATCTTACCGGCCAGAAGGATCACGGTGCCGAACGCGCCTTTGACCGGCGCGCTGGTTTCCCCGGTCTTGAGCGCGAAGGCGGCCTCGGCAACGGCGGCATCGATGATGTCGGCTTTCGTCACGACGCCGAGATCGAGATCCGACTCTTTCAAAGTGCGCTCTTTGGCGAGATCGCTCCAACTCATGCCTTTGGTCAGTTTCTCGTGCGCGGCCGCCGCTTCTTCGGCGGTCGGGAAGGCCATCTGATGCAGTTCGCGCTTCTCCGGCGTGCCGTAGGCAGCTTTGTTCTGTTCGTAGAATGCTTTCGCCTCGGCGTCGGTCACCGCATCGGGCTTGGCGATATCGGCCGGCGTCAGCGACAACAGCGTGAGCTTGCGGTATTCCGGCGCGCGGAACAGAATCTTGCGCTCATCGAAATATTTGCTCAGTTGCTCCGGCGTGGCGGGCGGAATATCGCCGGCCTGCGCGGCGGTGAGCGCGATGTATTCGATGGTGCGCTTCTCGTTCTGGAATTGGTTGATCGCCGCCAGCATCGTCGTCGGCACGCGCATGTCGCCGCTGATGCTCTGGGCGATCTGGCGGCGCAGCAGCACATTGCGCTGCTCGGCGACGTAACGGGCTTCGGTGAAGCCGGCGTTGCGGATGACCTGCTCGAAACGCGCGCGTTCGAACTGGCCGTTCGGGCCCCGGAAATTCTGATCGCTGACGATGCGCTGCGCTATCTCCTCATTGGAGAGGCCAAGCCGGAGTTTCTTGGCGTGTTCGTCGAGCGTCGTCTCCGCCACCAACTGCCCGAGCAACTGCCGGTCGATGCCGGCGGCGCGCGCCTGATCCGGCGTGACCGGACGGCCGACCTGGCGGCTGATCCGCTGCAGTTGGTCGGTGTAATACTGGCGGAACTGCTCGATCGAGATTTCAGTGCCGCCTATCTTGGCCACCGAATTGGCGCCGAAGCCTTTGAAAATATCGCCGATGCCCCAGATCGCGAAGCTGATGACCAGGAAACCCATGATGACGGCCATCACGGTCTTGCCGAGCCAAGTTGAGGTCGCTTTTTGAATACCGCGAAGCATGCGTGCCTTGTCCTGGCCGGTGGTGGATCGTTCGAATAAGGGGTGGTCGCGCCCTTATAGGGAGCGGGTCAAATGCTTGCAACTCAAGAAGGATCGGCGTTAAGCCGCACCCTCTCTGGCGCGGCACCGGCGGGTCTGGTAACCGCGACGGAACAAGGGGACGACGATGGCCGATGTAATTCCGCTGGTGGCAGGCAACTGGAAGATGAACGGGCTCGCCGTCTCGATGGCTGAGCTGAACGGGATCAAGGCCGGCGCAGGTCCTCTGGCCGGCAAGGCTGAACTGATGGTGTGTCCGCCGGCGACCTTGCTGGCGCAGTTTGCCTGGGCGGCCAAGGGCACAAACCTGTTGCTCGGCGGTCAGGATTGCCACGCCAACGCTTCGGGCGCCCATACCGGCGACATCGCGGCCGAGATGCTGGCCGATGCCGGCGCCAGCGCGGTCATCGTCGGCCATTCCGAACGCCGCACCGACCACCACGAGACCGACGCGCAGGTGCAGGCCAAGGCCCTGGCCGCGCACCGCGCCGGGCTCATTGCCATCGTCTGCGTCGGCGAGCAGCGGGCGCAACGCGAGGCGGGCGAGGCACTGACGGTGGTTGGCGGTCAGCTCGACGGTTCGCTGCCGGAAGCGGCTACGGCGGCCAATCTGGTCATCGCCTATGAGCCGGTCTGGGCCATCGGCACCGGTCTGACGCCGACGGCGGCCGACGTGGCCGAGGTTCACGCCTTCATTCGCCGGAAACTTAACGAGCGCTACGGCGCGCCGGGCGAGGGCATGCGCATCCTCTATGGCGGCTCGGTCAAGCCGTCGAACGCCAAGGAGCTTTTGAGCCTGCCGAACGTCAATGGCGCCCTGGTTGGCGGCGCCAGCCTCAAGGCCGACGATTTCCTCGGTATTGCAAAGGTTTACGCATAGTCGCGGCAAGGGTGGAAAAACCCAGAACTATCGTGTAGAGACCGGCCGAATTCCTGACGCACGATCCCGAAAAGTGGGAACCGGTTTTCGGAAAAGATCGTGCGCATACCTATATGAACGGCTTGGAGCCGCCTGGGCGATGCGCCCGGACGGCAGAGTTTGAACGGATTTAGCCGCATGCAGCACGTGATCATTGTCATCCACCTGATGCTGGTGCTCGCCCTGATCGGCGTGGTGCTGTTGCAGCGCTCCGAGGGCGGCGGGCTTGGCATTGGCGGCGGCGGTGGCGGCGGCTTCATGAGCAGCCGCGGCACTGCCAACGTTTTGACGCGCGCGACTGCCGTGCTGGCCGGGCTGTTCTTTGTGACCAGCCTGATTTTGTCGATCCTGGCCGGCATGAACCGTGCGCCGACCTCGATCATTCAGGGCGGCTCGGGCGCGCCGGCCGTGCCGGGCAGCGCGCCGCCGCTCGGCGGCGAAGGCGGCCTGCTCAAGCAATTGCAGGGCGCCCCGGCGGCGCCTTCGGGACCCCAGGTCCCGCAATCGAAATAACTACCCACGAAGGGCCGGGAAAACCGGCCCTTCCGCGTTATGGACGTGATTGAGGCCAGCTGCAGTCTATGGGTTGTCTCGTAAGTCACATGAAATTTGCCGCACAAGCTTCGGAAACTGTTGGTACTTCTCGATCTACGCACAGGCGCAGAGCGGTCCTTCGTTTTTCGCGCTCGTCGAATCGATTCGCGGCGATTACAGGTTAGGCCCCATGGCGCGGTACATATTTATCACCGGCGGCGTGGTTTCCTCACTGGGCAAGGGTCTCGCTTCAGCAGCGCTCGGCGCGCTGTTGCAGGCGCGCGGCTACAAGGTGCGGCTGCGCAAGCTTGACCCCTATCTCAACGTCGATCCGGGCACGATGTCGCCGTACCAGCACGGCGAGGTTTTCGTCACCGACGACGGCGCCGAAACCGACCTCGACCTCGGCCACTACGAGCGCTTCACCGGCCGTCCGGCCACGCGCCAGGACAACATCACCACCGGCCGCATCTATCAGGAAATCATCGCCAAAGAACGGCGCGGCGATTTTCTCGGCGCGACCGTGCAGGTGATCCCGCACGTCACCGACGCGATCAAGGAATTCGCGCTCGCCGACCAGGGCGACCACGATTTCATCCTGTGCGAATTTGGCGGCACCGTAGGCGATATCGAGGGCCTGCCGTTCATGGAGGCGATCCGGCAGCTCCGCAACGAGATGGAGCGGAACCAAACGCTCAGCATCCACGTGACGCTGGTCCCTTACATCAAAGCCGCGGGTGAACTCAAAACCAAGCCCACCCAGCACTCGGTGCGCGAATTGGCCAGCCTGGGCATCCAGCCCGACATCCTGCTGTGCCGCGCCGAGCATCCGATCCCGGAGAGCGACCGGCGCAAGATTTCGCAATTCTGCAACGTCCGGCCCGAGG
>JANMSZ010000136.1:0-1715 GCA_031389925.1 Hyphomicrobiales bacterium
GTAGCTCGGACACAATCTCCTCGTAGATGCGCCCCGGCTGCGGCCGCATCACCATGATGCGGTCGGCCAGCACGACGGCCTCGTCGACATCGTGGGTAACGAGAATGAGGATCGGCCGCAGGTCAGCCCACAAGTCGAGCAGATGGTCCTGCAGATCGGCGCGCGTGAACGCGTCCAGCGCCGAGAACGGCTCGTCGAGCAGCAGCACTTCCGGATGCGGCACCTGGGCCCTGGCAATTGCGACACGTTGCGCCTGGCCGCCGGACAATTCGCGCGGCCACATCTTGGCTTTGTCGGTGAGCCCGACGCGCACCAACGCGGCGGCAGCAAGTCCCTCGCGCTCGCGCTTGGGCCGATGTTCGAGCCCGAAGCCGACATTGTCGGCGACGGTGAGCCACGGCAGCAGCCGCGGCTCCTGGAAGATCATGCCGATCTTTTCATGCGGCTGCGTCACCGCTTCGCCGTCCAGCAAAATGCGGCCCTGGCTTGGCGTGTCGAGGCCGCTGATGGCGCGCAGCAGCGTGGACTTGCCGCAGCCGGAGCCGCCGACAATGGCGACGATCTCGGCCGGCTTCACATCCAGAGTAATGCCGTCGAGCGCGCGCACGCCGTTCGGATAGGTCTTGCCGACGTGGTCGAGGGTGAGCATCAGTCCTCCACCGTGGCGGTGCGCACGCGGTCTTCCCAGCGCAGGAAGGGCGCGGTGATCAGAACGATCAGCCAGTCGGTCAGCTTGCCGATCACCGCGAAGGCGACGATGGCGGCGACGATCTGCGCCGGCTTGCCGAGTTGCTGGCCGTCGACCAGCAGAAATCCAAGTCCTTCCGACGCGCCCATGAACTCGGCCGCGACCACGAACATCCAACCTAAGCCCAGCCCCGAACGCAACGCGGTCACGTAAGCCGGCAGCACCGCCGGCAATAGAATGCGGCGCACCATGCCGACGCCCGACAGTCGGAATAGACGGCCGACTTCGACGATCTTGCGGTCGACCGACATCACCGCGCTGGTGACGCCGAGATAGACTGGGAAGAAAACTCCAACGGCGATCAGAACGACTTTCGACGTCTCGAAAATTCCGAGCCAGAGAATAAACAAAGGAATCCACGCGATCGACGGAATCGAACGCAAGGCTTGGAGCGTTGGATCAAGAAGCCGGAACATGAAGGTGGAGTAGCCGGTGAGCGCGCCGAGCAGCGTGCCGGTCACGACGCCAAGGCCGAAACCGGTGGCGACGCGGGCCAAAGTCGCCGCCGCGTGGCGCTGCAGTTCACCCGTTTTGGCAAGCTCAGCGAAGGTCGCGTAGATCACCGAGGGCGGCGGCACCAGCCGGCCATTGGCCAGCTGGAAATGCACGAGGGCTTCCCAGCCGGCGGCGAGCGCCAGCGGCAACAGCAAGCCGAGCGCCGGCCCGGTAAAGCGGCCAAGCCCCGATTTTCGCTGTTTCTGCTCAGCCGTTGCCGGCCCGGCTGTCGCGGTCATTTGCACAAGAGACATAAGCGGCCCGCGAAAGGCAACCCCGGACTGCGCCAAGCGCAGCCCGAGGGCCAGTTTCAATGGATCAGTTAGTTCGTTGCCGCCGCCAGATATTGGCCGTCGATCAGATCGTCGACCACTTTCTTGACGTCGACGTCGGCCTTGATGACGCCGGCCTGCTGCAAAGCGATGCCGGCGGCGAGGATCGATTCATGCTGCGGCGCGCCGATCTTGCTGTG
>JANMSZ010000167.1:0-18645 GCA_031389925.1 Hyphomicrobiales bacterium
GCCGATGTTCTCCGGTTTGGTGAATTTGTGCATCGGCTGCTTTTCCGACACGAACGGCACCGACTCCTCTTCGAAAGTTTTGCCGGATGCCTTGGCGCGCGATTCGATCTGCGTTTGCACCAGCGGCGTCAGCACCCAGCCGGGGCAGATGGCGTTGCAGGTGACGCCGTCATTGGCGGCTTCGATGGCAACCACCTTGGTCATGCCGACGATGCCGTGCTTGGCGGCGACGTAGGCGACCTTCTGCGCGCTGGCGACCAGGCCGTGCGCCGAGGCGATGTTGATGATGCGGCCCCATTTGCGCTTCTTCATGCCGGGCATGGCGGCGCGAATCGAATGAAACGCCGACGACAAATTGATGGCGATGATGGCGTCCCATTTCTCCGGCGGGAAGTCTTCGATGTTGGCGACGAACTGAATGCCGGCATTGTTCACCAGCACGTCGAGCGCGCCGAAGGTCTTCTCGGCGGTCGCGACCATCTCCGCGATCTCGGGCGGCTTGCTCATGTCGGCCGGCGAATAGATCGCCTTGATGCCGAAGTCCTTCTCCAGTCCGGCGCGCTCGGCCTCGATCGCGGCCTTGTCGCCGAAGCCGTTGATGACGATGTTGGCGCCGTCTTGCGCCAGCGCGCGCGCGGTGGCGAGGCCGATGCCGGACGTCGAGCCGGTGACCAGCGCTGTCTTGCCTTTAAGCATGGCTGTCCTCGTTGCGGGGCGGCCGCTAACCGGGCCGGGTCATAGGGGGAGAGCGCTGGAACCTGCCCCTATTTTTGTTGCAGTGCAATATCTATGTGTTGAGTTTCCAGATACAACGGATGACAGGTTAGACTTCTGTATGAAGGTGAATCGAACCTTGGCCCGAAAAACGCACGCGCACCCGATCTTCCCGACGCCCGGTCACGATCATGGCCGCTGCGCCAGCGATGCCATTACGCACGCCGAAACGGTCTGCGCCGCGCGCAAGGAACGGCTGACGCCGATCCGCCGTCAGGTGCTGGAAGCGCTGCTCGCCAGCCACGCGCCGCTCGGCGCCTATGAACTGATCGACCGGCTGGCAGTGGGCGGCACGCGGCCGGCGCCGATCACGATCTATCGCGCGCTGGATTTTCTGCGCGAGCAGGGGCTGGTGCATCGCATCGAAAGCCGCAACGCGTTCATCGCTTGCGGGCACAATCACGACAGCGGCGATCCGGTGGTGTTTTTGATCTGCGAGAAATGCGGCGCGGTCGGCGAGGCAGCCTCCGCCGCGGTGGCGGATACGATCAGAACGGCGTCGCGCGCGGCGGGCTTCACGCCGAAAACGCCGGTGATCGAGATCAGCGGCACCTGCGCGCACTGCAAGGCAGCCTAATCATTCGGTGAGTGGCGCCGGGCATCGCTGCGCGCTAAGACCGGCGGCGCTGCCGGAACCTCGTCATGTCCTCTCCATCATCCTCCCATCACACCACGCGTCGGCTCGACGCCGTCGCCGCCGCCATCGTCGTGGTGCTGTGCCTGTCCTGGGGCTTCAACCAGGTCGCCACCAAGCTGGCGATGCACGACATCCCGCCGCTGATCCAGGCGACCATCCGGTCCGTCGTCGCGGCGCTGATCGTCGCCGGCTGGTGCAGACTGCGCGGCATTCCGCTGTTCACGCGCGACGGCACGCTGCAGGCGGGACTCGCCGCCGGTTTTTTCTTCGGTCTCGAATTCATTCTGATCTTCCAAGGCCTCGCCTACACCACGGCGTTGCGTGCGACGCTGTTCATCTATCTGGCGCCGTTCTTCGTCGTGCTCGGCGGCCGCATCTTTCTGCCTGCTGACAAGTTCAGCGCGGCGCAATGGCTCGGTCTCTTCCTGTCGTTCGCCGGCATGGTGGTGGCGTTCGGCCTGCCGACACCGGCGCTCGATCCGCGCCAGGCCATCGGCGACCTGATGATGGTGGGAGCCGCGGTGTTCTGGGCGACGACCACGCTGATCATCAAGGCCAGTTCGCTCAATCGCGTCTCCGCCGAAAAGGTGATGCTCTATCAGCTCGTCGTGTCGGCGCCGCTACTGGGCATCGCCGCGTTCGCGGCCGGCGAGCGCATCGTCGCCATGCCGTCGATGCTGGCGCTCGGCGCGCTGGCCTACCAGACCGTCTGGGTCGTCAGTGTCACCTTCGTCATCTGGTTCGCGCTGATCGCGCGCTATTCGGCCAACCGTCTTTCTGTGTTCACATTCCTGACGCCATTATTCGGCGTCGGCGCGGGCCATTTCGTGCTCGGCGAGCCTTTGACGCCGGCTTTCGGCGCCGCCGTGGCGCTGGTCGCCGCCGGGCTGGTACTGGTGAACCGGGCGCGTTGACCGCATATTATAAGTCTGGCACTCCGATGCCGGGATTAGGCTCATGAGCACAGCAGCGCAGGAACGTCATAAATCAGTGGCCGTCGATGTCGGCGGCGTCATCGTCGGCGGCGGTGCGCCCATTGTCGTGCAGTCGATGACGAACACCGACACGGCGGATGTCGAAGGCACCGCGCGCCAGATTGCGGCGCTCGCGCGGGCCGGCTCCGAACTGGTGCGCATCACCGTCGATCGCGACGAAGCCGCTGCGGCGGTGCCGAAGATCAAGGAGCGCGTCGCGCAGCTAGGCCAGCAGGTGCCGATCGTCGGCGACTTCCACTACAACGGCCACACGCTGCTCACCGATTATCCCGGCTGCGCCGAGGCGCTCGACAAGTATCGTATCAACCCCGGCAATGTCGGCTTCAAGAACAAGCGCGACCCGCAATTCACCCAGATCGTCGAGATGGCGATCAAGCACAACAAGCCGGTGCGCATCGGCGTCAATTGGGGCTCGCTCGATCAGGAGCTTCTCACCAAGTTGATGGACGAGAACTCGGCATCGGCGACGCCGCGTGGCGCCCGTGAAGTCACCCACGAGGCCATGGTGCAATCGGCGCTGCTGTCGGCGGCGCGCGCTGAGGATATCGGCTTGGCGAAGAACCGCATCATTCTGTCGGCGAAAGTCTCGGCGGTGCAGGATTTGATCGCGGTCTATGTCGAACTGGCGCGCCGTTCCGATTACGCGCTGCATCTCGGCCTCACCGAAGCCGGCATGGGCTCCAAGGGCATCGTCGCTTCGTCGGCCGCGATGGGCGTGCTGCTGCAACAGGGCATCGGCGACACCGTCCGCGTCTCGCTGACGCCGGAGCCCAATGGCGACCGCACGCTCGAAGTTCAGGTCGCGCAGGAATTGCTGCAGACCATGGGCCTGCGCACCTTCGTGCCGCTGGTCGCCGCCTGCCCCGGCTGCGGCCGCACCACCTCGACGACGTTCCAGGAACTGGCGTCCGACATCCAGGGCTTCATCCGCACCTCGATGCCGGAATGGAAGACGCGCTATCCCGGCGTCGAGACGCTCAACGTCGCGGTGATGGGCTGCATCGTCAACGGGCCCGGCGAGAGCAAGCACGCCGACATCGGCATCTCGCTACCCGGCACCGGCGAAACGCCGACCGCGCCGGTCTTTATCGACGGCAAGAAAGTGGCGACGCTGCGCGGCCCGACGCTGACCGCCGACTTCAAGGCCATGGTGATCGATTACATCGAGCGCCGTTTCGGCTCAGGCGCGAAGGCCGCCGAATGAACGTAACAAAGTGAAGGCAAAGCCGTTCTTCATCGGCTTTTTCACCGTCGTCGCCGTGCTGGCGGCGGGGTCGCTCTATCTACGTCTGACGGTCGACCGTGCCGACAAGATCCTCACGGCGTTTCCGGCGCCCGACAGCAAATACAAGGCGGTCAAGATCACGCTGTCCGGCGATGGTCCGCCGCCGTTCTGCATCGACAGCATCGCGGTCATTCTCGGCGTTTATCCCGAACACTTCGCCGAGCGCGACAAGGCCTATCTGGCTTACTCCGCGCCGTGCGCCGCCGACCGCGCTTTGCCGAAGATCGAGTGGCTGTCGAACACCGAGTTGCAGATTACCTACGCCGCTGTGCCCGACGCCAAGCCGCCGCGGCTGAAGGATCATGACGTCACCAAGACGGTGCACGTGACGTTCGTGACGCGGAACTGAACGGCACTTGCCACTTGACATTAGTCCTATAGTATATAATCCTACATCGCCTTGCTCGCGGAGGGCGTCATCTCGAGTGACGTTTGACGGCGGAGCAGGGTGCGGCGCCCGACAATGGCGTCGTGGTGGAGCGCCGGGAGGCGCCGCCCCCTACGTCATTGGGGGCGCGCGCCCCGAAGCGGCGGGCTCTGGTAACAGGGCTTGCCGTGGGCGCGCGGCGGGTCGCACCAACCCGTCAAAGGGCGGCATGCACCACCGCCCTTGGCGCCTCCCGGCGCTCCATTCCCTCGCGGAAAGGAAAAAGGGAAAGCAGGCGGACCCGGCGCCTCGCCACCACGGGCGATGACGCACGCCTACATCCAGCCGCCGCCGTCGCGGCCGCGATTGGCGACGCCGGCTTCTTCCAGATCCAATTCGTATTCGATGCGCCGCCGCGCATCGTCGGTGATCTTGCCGTCGCGTAAGAGCTGATAGACGAACTCGCGCTCGGCATCGATCAGCTCTTTCTTGATCGCAGCGCTCTGGCGTGCGTGCGTCAGGCCGTCCTCGAAGTCGCGGGGCAGAACCTGGACGCGCGCCTGATTGCGCGTGCGCAGATGCTCGACGACTTCGTCGTGCAGATCGCCACTTTCGATCAGGCCGTCGAGCCGCATAGTGACCTCGGCGAGCGCCTGCTGCCGCGCCTTGAGTTCGTTCTTGATGTCGTCCTTGCGCTCCTGCTTGCCGAGATGGTGCAGGCCGAGCCACTTCACGACCAGCGGCAGCATCAGGCCCTGGCCGACCAACGTGATGATGATGACGCCGAAGGTGATGAACAAAATCTGGTCGCGGTGCGGGAACGGCGCGCCGCTGGCGATGGTGTAAGGAATGGCCAAAGCGGCGGCGAGCGACACCACGCCGCGTACGCCGGTAAAGCCCACCAGAAACGGGCCTTGCCACGGCGGCGCCGGATCGCGCTTGGCCAGCGACGGAAAAAGCCAGGACGGCAGATAAGCCGCCGGAAACACCCAGATGAAACGCGCCGTGATCGCGATAAGCGTCGTCAACACGGTGGCATAGAGCAAGTCATGGATCGAAAAGGCCTGCACCTGTTCGATCAGCGTGCGCGCCTGCAGGCCGGTGAGCAGGAACACGAAGCCTTCGATCAGATAGATGATAAAATCCCAGAAGAAGATGCCTTGCAGCCGCGTGCCGGACGGGATCAGCCGCGGACCGATCCAGCTCACGGTGAGCCCGCAGGCAACGGTCGCCAGCACGCCGGAGCCGCCGAAATGTTCGGGCACCCAATAGGCCAGATATGGCGTCATTAGCGACAGCGTGATTTCGACGCGCGGTTCGTGCGCCCATTTGCGCAGGTGCAGGCTGAGCCAGCCGACGCCGATGCCGTAGATGATTTCGCCGACGACAATCAGCGCGAAGGTGCCGGCGGCTTGCGGCAGAGAGAACGTGCCGAGGCTGACGGCGGCCACGGCGAAGCGATACATGATGAGCGCGGTGGCGTCGTTGGCCAGCCCTTCGCCTTCCAGTATCACCACGATGCGGCGCGGCAGGCCCAGCCGCCGCGCAATCGCGAGCGGCGCGACGACGTCGGGCGGTGCGACGATGGCGCCGAGCACGAAGCCGACCGCCCAATCGAAACCGAGGACATAATGCGCGGCGGTGGCGACGGCGCAGGTGGTGAACACCACGGCGCCGAAAGCGAGCAACGCGATCGGCCGCAGGTTGAAGCGGAATTCGCGCCAGCTCATGGCGACGCCGGCCGAATAGATCAGCGGCGGCAGGATCACCAGCAGCACGAGTTCAGGCGCGAGCTGCACTTTCGGCAGGCCCGGCACCAGCGCCATGCCGACGCCGGCGACCACCAGCAGGATCGACGGTGCGACATGCAGGCGCTTGGCCGCGACCGCGACGGCGGCCAGTACGGCCATCATCAACAGAATGGTCTGCGCGATCGCCGTCATCGTTGATTAGCCCTCGACCAGGCCCGCAAGCGTGTTCACCGTCAGCGCCAAAACCGCGACGTTGAAGAAGAACGACAGGATGGCGTGCATGGTCACCATCCGGCGAATGTACCGGCTGCTGATGGCGACGTCCGAGACCTGAGACGTCATGCCGATGACCATCGAGAAGTAAAAGAAATCCCAGTAGTCTGGCTCGTCGTTGCCGGGAAAATTGAGTCCGCCGATGGTGCCGTCGCCGCGCTCGCCGTAATATTCGTGCGCGTAATGCAGTGCGAAGATCGTGTGGACGAAGGTCCACGACAACAGGATGGTCGCCAGCGCGAGCAGCGCATCCAGCGTCGCTTCAAGAGGCGGCGCCTCTTTCGCGCTGCCCAGCAGCAGCACGATGGCGACGAAGCTCGCGACGGTGGAAGCAATCGAGAGCAGCAGAATGGCGAATCCGCCTTCGTCCTGCTCGGCGGCGCGGTTGCGGATGAAAGACACTTCCGCTTTCAGCATCATCGCATGCGTCAGCACAAGATAAAGCGCGACGCCGATGTTCCAGCCGATCAGCCACCGGACGGACGATTCGAGGGCAACCGGTATCACCACTGCGGCAGAGGCGCCAACCACGGTCGCAAGCAGTAGCTTGCCGTGCATCTGGGCGAAACGGACCGGCAAAGCGCGCTGCGGGAGAGAATTTTTTCTTCGTTTCGCCATGTGTATCCGGGTTCTTAGCTGCGACGCTGCGCAATGAAGCGGGCGGCAGCGCGCAGAGTATCGGCTTTCCCGCCGAACGCCGCCAGCGCCGCGTCGGCTTCCGCGATGAGCGCGTCGAGCCGGGCGTGCGCGCCGGCGACGCCGAGCGCCGCGACCAAGGTAGCCTTGCCGGCGGCGGCGTCCTTGGCGGTGGCCTTGCCAAGCGTGGCGCTGTCGCCTTCGACGTCGAGCAGATCGTCGGCAATCTGAAACGCCTGGCCGATCGCCGCGCCGTAACGCTCGATGCTGGCGCTGGCCTTGTCATCGGCTTTGCCGAGCCGCGCGCCGGCGCGGCAGGCAAACCGAATGAGTGCACCGGTCTTCATCGCCTGCAAAGTCGCGATCTCGGTTTCACCGAGCGCATGCTTGCCGGCAAAGCGTCCTTCGGCGGCGAGATCGAGCATTTGTCCGCCGGCCATGCCGCCGAGGCCGGATGCCCGCGCCAACTCCGTCACCAGCGCGATGCGCACGCCGGCGTCGGTATGCACCTCGAGGCGCGCGAGGATGTCGAAGGCCAATGTCAGCAGCGCGTCGCCGGCGAGGATCGCGGTGGCTTCGTCGAAGGCCTTGTGTGTAGTCGGCTGACCGCGGCGCAGGTCGTCGTCGTCCATCGCCGGCAGATCGTCATGCACCAGCGAATAGCAATGCAGGCACTCGAGCGCGGCGCCGGCCAGCAGGGCGCCGTCGCGCCGGGCGCCGAACAGCGCCGCCGTCTCGACCAGCAGAAACGGCCGCAGTCTTTTGCCGCCGCCGAGCACGGCGTGGCGCATGGCGGCGAGCAGACGCTCCGGCCGCGCCATCTCGCCCGGCAGCGGTCCGGCGCCGAGCAGTTGGCCGAGCAGCGCTTCGGTGTCGGCCGCGACGGCAGCCAGCCGCGCGGAAAAGTCGGTCTCAGGGTCCATGGGGGTATTGTTAGCCTTGAGCGGCGGCAGACCGCAATTCACGCCGGGATTAAGCTAATGTAGGCCCATGTATCGGCCCGATTATCGCCCCGGCAAGCGGATGACGGTTGCCTACGACATCCTGCGGCTGCCGCGCGTGGCCCGTCCGCTGCGGGCGGTGCTTTTCGCCGTGCTGGTGCTGTTGGCGCTGCCCTATGTCCTGACTCCGCTGTACGCCGTTGTCGATCCGCCCTCGACGGTGATGCTGTGGCGGTCCATGACCGGCAGCCGGGTCGAGCGTCAATTTGTGAAGCTGGACCGCATCGCGCCGGCATTGGCGCTGTCGGTGATCATTTCTGAGGATGGCCGCTTTTGCAGCCACCACGGCGTCGATTTCAAGGAGCTCAGCGAGGCTATCGCCGACGCCGAAGACCTCGACGGCATGCGCGGCGGTTCCACGATCACCCAGCAGGTAGCCAAGAACCTGTTCCTCTGGGGTGGCCGCAGCTACGTGCGCAAGGCGCTGGAATTCCCGCTGGCGCTCTGGATCGACCTGGTGCTGAGCAAGCGCCGGGTGCTGGAGATCTACCTCAACATTGCCGAATGGGGCCCGAACGGCGAATTCGGCATCGAAGCCGGTACCCGCCGCGCCTTCGGTAAATCGGCCCGCGATCTCACGCCCTATCAGGCGGCCTTGATGGCATCGATGCTGCCCAACCCGGTGACCCGCGATGCCAAGGCGCCGGGACCGGGCATGCGGCGGCTGGCCGGGCTTTATGCCGGCCGCGCGGTGCGCTCGCCCGAGGCCGTCAATTGCCTGCGCCAAAACCGCTAGTTTTAGGCCAAAAAGGCGGTGTTTTGCCCCTAGCCTTAATCGGCACCATCCTCTATAAGCCCGGCTTCAACCGACATGACGTGATTTCTGGGAGTTCCTTTCCATGGCTGTGCCGAAACGAAAAACCTCGCCGTCGCGCCGCGGCATGCGCCGCTCCGCCGACGCGCTCAAGCGGCCGACCTATGTCGAGGACAAGGACTCGGGCGAACTGCGCCGTCCGCACCACATCGACCTGAAGACCGGCATGTACAAAGGCCGCCAGGTTTTGAAGGCGAAGACCGAGGCGTAAGCCTTACGAACCGCGCGAGGAGAGCCCGATGTTTATCCTTGGCTTTCCTTTGCTGCTGGTTCCGTTCGCGATCTACAACATCATCGCCTTCCTGATGCCTGGCGTGAGCTGGACCGGCACGCTGACCACCGTGCATTTGGTGTCCGGCGGCGACTGGACCATGTCCGCCGGCGACATGCTGATCGCGCTGTCGATCGTGCTGCTGTTCGGCGAGATGATGAAGTCGACCCGCATCGGCGTGCGCAGCGTGGTCGATCACGGCCTGTCGCTGCTGCTGTTCCTCGGCATGATCGTCGAGTTCCTGCTGGTGCCGCAGGCCGCCACCGGTACCTTCTTCCTGCTGCTGGTCATCGGCCTCGTTGACGTGATGGGCGGCTTTGCCGTGACCTTGCGCACATCGCAGCGCGACCTCACGGTCGAAGGCACCCTGCCGCACGTTTCCTAAGACTTTCAGCGTTCAAATCACCATGCGCGACTTCCAGATGCCCGGCCGCTCGCCCGTGATCGCTTGCGACGGCATGGCGGCGACCTCGCATCCGCTGGCCACGCTTGCCGCTGTGGACACGCTGCGAGCGGGGGGCACTGCGGCCGATGCGGCGGTCGCCGCGGTCGCGACGCTCTGCGTGGTCGAGCCGCACATGACCGGCATCGGCGGCGATTGCTATTGCCTGGTATCGCAGCCCGGCAAGCCGGTGTGGGGCTATAACGGCTCCGGCCGCGCCGGCGCCAAGGCGTCCGATGAAGCGTTGCGCGCGCAGGGCCTCAAAGAGATCGGCAATTCGATTCATGCCGTCACCGTGCCGGGCGCGCTCGACGCCTGGGAGGCGTTGCTCAAAACCCACGGCCGCCTCGGCCTTGATCGCGCGCTGCAGCCGGCGATCAAATATGCCGAGGGCGGTTTCCCCGTGGCCGCACGAGTGGCGTGGGATTGGCCGCGTTACAAAGCCAAGCTTCAGGCCGATCCCGGCGCGTCGAAGCACTATTTGTTCAATGGCGAAGCGCCGAAACAGGGCGACGTCATCCGCTTTCCGGCGCTGGCAAAGACGCTCAAGACCATCGCCGCCAAGGGTGCACGCGCCATGTACGAAGGCGAACTCGCCGACGATATGGTCGCGACCGTCGCTGCGCGCGGCTCGTTCCTGACCGCGGAAGATTTCGCCAGCCATCGTGGCGATGTCGTCACGCCGATCTCGACCAATTATCGCGGCCTCGATCTGGTCGAAACTCCGCCGAACGGGCAGGGCCTCACCGCTTTGGTGATGCTCAACATCCTGGAAAACTTCGATCTCAAGGCGCTCGATCCGCTCGGGCCGGAGCGTTTCCATCTGGTGCTGGAAGCGGCGCGCTTGGGCTTTGCGGTGCGCGACACGCATATCGCCGACGCCGCGCATATGCGCACGCCGGTCGCCGATCTGCTCGACAAGAGTTTCGGCAAGAAGCTGGCGTCGCTCATCGACATGAGCAAACGCTCGAAACTGCCGAGTACGCCGGCGCCCGGCAGTAACACCATCTATCTCAGCGTGGTCGACCGCGACCGCATGGCGGTGTCCTTCATCAACTCGCTGTACTCGGGCTTCGGCCTCGGCATCTGCACCGAGAAGTCCGGCATCATGCTGACCAATCGCGGCGCCTGCTTCACGCTCGCGCCGGATCATCCCAACACGTTCGGCCCCAACAAGCGGCCGATGCACACCATCATTCCGGCGATGGCCATGCGCAACGGCCGCTGCGACATGAGTTTCGGCGTCATGGGCGCGCATTATCAGCCGATGGGTCACGTGCAGATCCTGCTCAACATGCTCGATTACGGCATGGACGTGCAGCAGGCGATCGATGCGCCGCGCTTCTTCTTTGAAGGCGAGAACACCGTGGTCGAGAATGGCACCGGCGCCGCGACCATCGAGGGCCTCAAGCAGCGCGGGCATACGGTGGTGATGGCGGATCAGCCGTGGGGCGGCGCGCAGACGGTCAAGATCGATTGGGATCGCGGCGTGCTGATCGGCGGCTCGGAGCCGCGCAAAGACGGCTGCGCGCTCGGCTATTAATTCTCAATCAAATTCAGTCATGGCCAAATTCGGTCATGGCTTTGACGGCGCGGTAGGCATCGATCGCATCGGAAGGCGCGGCGCGCCGGCGATCACGCGTCTGCGGATGCTGGTCCTTGGTCGCAATCAATTGCGCCAGGAACGGCGCCTGCCGAAAGTTCGATGCCACCGGCTCGTCGGTGATGGGCTGCGGCTCGATGACCAGCAGCGCGCGGCCGGCAACATCCTTAACAAGCTCTGGCTCGAACTTCGGCTTAGAGTTCGTTAACCGTGAACTCGGGCTGTTGATTTTTCCAACACGCATTTACAGTGCCTGTCTCGATTCGCGACAACTCAGTGTTGTCTCCGTAATCATCGCAAGGCCCGTGCCACCACTCTAAGACGTCATCAACACCAATGAAGCCGTGGTTTTTCCAATTGTTTAGTGATTCCCTTGTAGTTTTCGCAACGCTATCCAGTTCTCAAAACCAACGCCTCAGCCGGCGTCGCGTTCCAAAAAGGGGCGAGCGTGACCCGTAATGAACAGCCAGCCGGCGTCCCCAACGCCGCGGAAATTCTGAACTCCATCGGCGAGGCTGCCTATGAATGGCAACTCGATACCGACGCGTTGATCTGGAGCGGCAACGCCGCGCCGGTGCTGGGTCTCGCCGATACGACCGAGATCGCTAGCGGCAAAGCCTATGCCTTGCGCACGGACGCCGCCGGCGGCCAGTCGCGCGTCGATGCCGTCAATGTGCCCGGCGTCCGCGACGCGGGCAGCGGCGTCGCCTACCAAGCGCAATACGCGTTCAAGCGCGGCGACGAGAAAATCTGGCTGGAAGATACCGGCCGCTGGTTCGTCGGTCCGGACGGCAAGCCGCTGCGCGCCCATGGCGTCATTCGCGCGATCACCGAACGTCATGAGCGCGAAGCCAAGTTGATCCAGCTTGCGAACTTCGATCAATTGACCGGCGAACTCAACCGCGCCCGGCTGATCGAAGTGCTGGGCGCCACGCTCGATGAAGCGATCAAATTCCGCGGTTCGTGCGGCTTCCTGCTGGTCGCGATCGACCATTTGGCGCGGCTCAACGAATCCTATGGCTTCGAGACCACCGAGAGCGTGATCGCGCAGGTCGCCAAGTGCATTCGCGCGCGGTTGCGCGGCAAGGACCATCTCGGCCGCTTCACCGGCAACAAATTCGGCGTGGTACTAACCAGTTGCACACCTGACGAATTGACCGTCGCCGCCGAACGCCTGCTGGCCGGCGTGCGCGACGAGCCGATCATGACGCCTGCCGGTCCTGTTGCCGTCACAGTCACAATTGGCGGCGTGAACGCGCCGCGCCACGCGCGCACCGTTCCCGAAATCCTCAGCCGTACGCAGGACGCGCTGCATGCCGCACGCGCCAAGCGCCACGGCTCGTTCGTCGCCTATCGTCCGAATGTCGAGCGCGATGCGCTGCGCCGCGAAAGCGTGCGCGCCACCGACGAAATTGTGGCCGCGCTCAATGAACGGCGTATCGGGCTTGGCTTTGAGCCGGTGGTCGAAGCGGGGAGCCGCCAGCCGGCATTCTATGAATGCCTGATGCGGGTCAGCCGGAGCGACGGCACAATCTGCCAGGCTAACGAGATCGTTCCGGTTGCCGAGCGTCTCGGCCTGGTGCGCATGCTGGATTATCGTGTGCTTGAAATGGTCGTGGCCGAACTCGCTGCCGCGCCCGCGCTGACGGCCAGCGTCAACGTCTCGCCGGCCTCGACCGTCGATCCCGATTGGTGGAGCGGCCTTGCCGGATTGTTGCGCGCCAATTCCGGCGTTGCCGAGCGGCTGATCGTCGAGATCACCGAGACCGCCGTGATTCAGGACATCGACGACACCTGCGGCTTCGTCAAACGCGTGAAAGACCTCGGCTGCCGCATCGCCATCGACGATTTCGGCGCCGGCAACACCTCGTTCCGCAACTTGCGCAAGCTCGGCGTCGATATCGTGAAGATCGACGGCGCCTTCGTGCAGAATATCATGAAGTCGGGTGACGACCGCGCCTTCGTGCACACCATGATAGATCTATCGCACCGGCTCGGCCTCAAGGCCGTCGCCGAATGGGTGCAGGACGAGGAAGCCGCCAAGCTGCTAGCCAGCTTGAATTGCGATTTCCTGCAAGGCGCGCTGATCGGCCTCGCCAGCAGCGAGCGGCCGTGGCTCGTCGGGCAAACGCGCGCCGCGAGTGCCTAAAAACTATTCCTTGCCGCCGAGCTTATCGAGCTTCTTTTGCATCTCGTCGAGCTGTTGTTTGAGCTCGTCCATCTCGCCACCGGCTGCCGCCGGTTTGTCGCCTGGCATTGGCGGCTTGCCCTGACCGCGCGCGAAGGGCGGGGCGAACATGGCGAAGGTCTTCTCGAACATTTCCATATTGCGACGCACTTGCTCCTCAAGCGTGCCGAAGCCGCCGACGCCGAAGGCCTGCGTGATCTGATCGCGGAACTTGCCCTGCTGGCTGGTGAGCGACTGCATCGATTGCTCGAGGAAGCTCGGTACCATCATCTGCATGCTGTCGCCATAAAAGCGGATCAACTGCCGCAAGAAGGCGATCGGCAGAAGGCTTTGACCTTCCTTGCTCTCCTGCTCGGAAACGATCTGTGCCAGTACCGAGCGCGTAATGTCTTCGCCGGTCTTGGCGTCGAAAACGACGAAATCTTCGCCGTTCTTGACCATGACGGCGAGGTCCTCGAGCGTCACGTAGGTGCTCGTGCCCGTGTTGTAGAGCCGCCGGTTAGCGTATTTCTTGATGGTGATTGGCGCTTTTTCTTCTGCCATGTGGATCACGTTTCCCCTGCCCAGAGCCTAAGCATAACCGTATTCCGCGTCGGCGGGCCACCGTTTTGTGGCGTTGCGGTAAACCCCCTTTGCAGTGCGAAGGGCTTGCGGAATGTACCAAAAAGCGTCAATTCTCGGCCAACACGCCCCGTAGCCGCAAAAACCTCAGGAGTTTCCGATGAAAGACGACATCGTCATTGTGAGCGCCGCCCGCACCCCGGTCGGCAGCTTCAACGGGGCGTTCGCCAACCTGCCGGCCCATGAGCTCGGCAAGGCGGCCATTGTGGAAGCCCTGAAGCGTGCCGGGGTCGAAGGCTCCCGCGTCAGCGAAGTCATCATGGGCCAGATCCTGACCGCAGGGCAGGGCCAGAACCCGGCCCGCCAGGCCTCGATCGGCGCCGGCATCCCGGTCGAAAGCCCGGCCTGGGGTGTGAACATGCTGTGCGGCTCCGGCCTGCGCGCGGTCGCGCTGGGCTTCCAGGCGATCGCGAACGGCGACAGCGACATCGTGGTGGCCGGCGGCCAGGAATCGATGAGCATGGCGCCCCACGCCCAGCACCTGCGCGGCGGCGTCAAGATGGGCAATTTCGAATTGGTCGACACCATGATCAAGGACGGGCTGTGGGATGCCTTCAACGGCTATCACATGGGCACCACCGCCGAGAACGTCGCCAAGCAGTTCCAAATTACCCGCGGCCAGCAGGACGAGTTCGCCGTCAAATCGCAGAACAAGGCCGAGGCCGCGCAGGCTGCCGGCAAATTCAAGGACGAGATCGTTCCGATCACCATCAAGTCGCGCAAGGGCGATATCGTGGTCGACACCGACGAATATCCGAAGAAGGGCGTCACGCTCGACGCGCTCGCCAAGCTGCGTCCGGCCTTCGACAAGGAAGGCACCGTGACGGCCGCCAGCGCCTCCGGCATCAATGACGGCGCCGCCGTCGTGGTGCTGATGCGGGCATCGGAAGCCGCCAAGCTCGGCAAGACGCCGCTGGCGCGCATCGTGTCGTGGGCGCAGGCCGGCGTCGATCCGTCCATCATGGGCACCGGCCCGATCCCGGCGTCGCGCGCGGCGCTCAAGAAGGCCGGCTGGAAGCACGACGATCTCGACCTCGTCGAGGCCAACGAGGCCTTCGCCGCGCAGGCCTGCGCGGTCAACAAGGACCTCGGCTGGGACACCGGCAAGGTCAACGTCAATGGCGGCGCCATCGCCATCGGTCACCCGATCGGCGCCTCCGGCGCGCGCATCCTGGTGACGCTGCTGCACGAGATGGGCCGCCGCAACGCCAAGAAGGGCCTGGCGACGCTGTGCATCGGCGGCGGAATGGGCATTGCTTTGTGTGTTGAACGTTGAGTTCACACGCGCTCAAAAATTAAGCGGCGAAACTCGATAAAACTTACTGCATTGCAGCGTCACGTTGGTGCAATGCAAAAATTCTAAAGAATGCCCGGTTCGCGCCGGGCATTTTGTTTTTTGCGCCAAGTTTCGAGCCTTGCGAAAGCAAAACGGTGGACGTGACAATCACGCCATGACAAAACAAAAATAAATCGGGGAGGAGTTGAAATGTCTCGCGTTGCGTTGGTCACCGGCGGCACCCGCGGTATCGGAGCCGCGATCGCCAAGGCGCTGCAGGCCGCCGGCTATAAAGTCGCGGCCAATTACGGTGGCAACGACGAGGCGGCGCAGAAGTTCAAAACTGAGACCGGCATCCCGGTGTTCAAGTGGGACGTGTCGTCGTTCGAGGCGTGCGCCGAAGGCGTCAAGCAAGTCGAGGCCGAGGTCGGGCCGATCGACGTCCTCGTCAACAATGCCGGGATCACCCGCGATTCCCAATTGCACCGCATGAAGCCCGAGCAGTGGACCGCGGTGATCAACACCAATCTCGGGTCGCTGTTCAACATGTGCCGTCAGGTCATCGAAGGCATGCGCACGCGCAAGTTCGGCCGCATCGTCAACATTTCGTCGATCAACGGTCAGAAGGGCCAGTTCGGCCAGACCAATTATTCGGCGGCCAAGGCCGGCGAGATCGGCTTCACCAAGGCGCTGGCGCAGGAAAGCGCGCGCGCTGGCATCACCGTGAACGCGATCTGCCCGGGCTACATCAACACCGAGATGGTGCAGGCGGTGCCGAAGGACGTGCTGGAGAAGAGCATCCTGCCGCTGATCCCGATCGGCCGCCTCGGCGAGCCGGAAGAAATCGCGCGTTGCGTCGTTTTCCTGGCGTCCGACGACGCTGGCCTGATGACCGGCTCGACGCTGACCGCCAATGGCGGCCAGTATTTCGCTTAAACAGCGAACGGCGCCGGCGGCTTTTTCCGACTGAGGGCTTTTCCCATGAGCACCAATCGCGTTCATCGCGTCGCCGTCATTCCCGGCGACGGCATCGGCAAGGAAGTCATGCCGGAAGGTGTGCGCGTGCTCGAAGCGGCGGCGAAGAAATTCGGCTTCAGGCTGCAGCTCGACGATTTCGATTTCGCATCTTGCGACTATTATGAAAAGCACGGCCGCATGATGCCGGAGGACTGGAAGGAAAAGATCGGCAAGCACGACGCGATTTATTTCGGCGCCGTCGGCATGCCCGACCGCGTGCCCGATCACATCTCGCTGTGGGGCTCGCTGATCCTGTTCCGCCGCGAGTTCGATCAATACGTCAATCTGCGTCCCGTGCGCCTGATGCCCGGCGTGCCGTGCCCGCTGGCCGACCGCAAGCCGGGCGACATCGACTTCTGGGTGGTGCGCGAGAATACCGAAGGCGAGTATTCGGCGATCGGCGGCAAGATGTTTGCCGGCACCGACCGCGAGGTCGTCGTGCAGGAAACGGTGATGAGCCGCGTCGGCGTCGACCGCGTGCTGAAGTTCGCCTTCGAACTCGCGAAATCGACGCCGAAGAAACATCTCACCTCGGCGACCAAGTCCAACGGCATCGCCATCACCATGCCGTATTGGGACGAGCGCGTGAAGGAAATGGCCAAGGCCTATCCCGACGTGAAGTGGAATCAGTTTCACATCGATATTCTTGCGGCGCATTTCGTGCTCAATCCCGACAAGTTCAACGTCGTGGTCGGGTCGAATCTGTTCGGCGATATTTTGTCCGATCTCGGCCCGGCCTGTACCGGCACCATTGGCATCGCGCCCTCGGGCAACATCAATCCGGAGCGGCTATTTCCCTCGGTGTTCGAACCGGTACACGGCTCGGCGCCGGACATTGCCGGGCAGGGCATCGCCAACCCGATCGGCCAGATATGGTCGGGCGCCATGATGCTGGAGCATCTCGGCGAGCCCGAAGCCGCCAAGGCTATCGTCGATGCGATCGAGAAGGTGCTGACTCAGGACAAGTTGCGCACCCGCGATCTTAAAGGTGCGGCCAACACGATGACCTGCGGCAAGGCCGTGGCGGAGTTGCTGGCGTAGCGGCCCGCGTCAACGCGGCTGAAACACCGACGCAAGCTCCGTTTCGCCGAGAATGCGGAATTCTCCGGGCGGCAGATCGGCGGGCAAATCGAGGCCGCCGATGCGGTCGCGGTGCAGCGCGGTGACGTGATTGCCGACAGCGGCGAACATGCGCCGCACCTGGTGATAGCGGCCTTCGGTCAATGTCACGAAGACGCGCGTCGGCGAAATCACTTCCATCGGCACCGGCAGCAGCGGCGACGTTTCGCTCTCCAGCATCAATTCGCCGGACGCGAAGATTTTCTCCTCGCCGCCGCGCAAAGGCCGGTCGAGCGTGACGTCATAGCGCTTGGTGACGTTGCTGCGCGGCGAAATAATCTTGTGCAGCAGCGCGCCGTCATCGGTCATCAGCAGCAGGCCCGACGTATCCTTGTCGAGGCGGCCGACGGTCGAGATTGCCGGTTCGCGCGCGCGCCAGCGCTCCGGCAGCAGTGAGTAGACCAGCGGCGGCTCCTTGTGCGAGCAGGTGACGCCGAGCGGCTTGTTCATCATCAGAATGAACCCCGGCGGCGGGTCGAGCGGCTCGTCGTCGACCGTCATGCGCGACGATAAATCAGGCGTGACGGCGATGCGCTGGTCGCTGTCTTCCAGCGTGACGCCATCCAGCGTCACCTGCCCCATCACGACCAGCCGCTGCACCTCGCGGCGCGAGCCGTAGCCGAGATTGGCGAGCAGGCGGTCGAGCCGCAATGTCGGCGGGCCTTTGCTCACGTGTGCGCCTCGTAGATCTTGTAGCCGCCGGTTTCGATTGTCAGGTCGATGCGTTTAAACAGCGGCTGCATCGCGCCTTCATAGGGCAAATGGCGGTTGGCGGTCAGCCAGCAAACGCCGCCCGGGCGCAGCGTTTCGGCGGCGCGCTTGACGAAGTTGAGAACAAGCCCGCGGTCTTCCGTACCGGCGTCGTGAAAAGGCGCGTTCATCACCACGAAGTCGAGCACAGTGAGATCGGGGTTAGGCTCGCGCACGTCAATCCAATGAAAGCGCAAACGCGGGTCGTCGAGATTGCGCTGCGCGGCTTGGATGGCGCGGCGGTCGATATCGACCAGCGTGAGCTGCGCGACCTTGGGCGACGCCAGCACCGCACGGGCCAGAACGCCGATGCCGCAGCCGAAATCCGCGCCGCGCCCGCTCAGCGGCGGCAGATGCTGCAGCAGCAGCGCGCTGCCGGGGTCGATGCGGTCCCAACTGAACACGCCGGGCTGCGACCACAGGCCGAGATCGGGCAGCAATTGCGGGCCGCCTTCGGCCAGCGCTTCGTCGATGCCGGTGAGGCGCTCGGGCCGTTTGCAGGTGACGATGCGATGATGCCGCCGGGCGGTTTCTTCGATGGAGCAGCCAAAGGCTCGCATTTCCTTGCGCAGCCGCGTGCCGCCTTGATCCTTGGGCGCCAGCGCAACGACAGTGCCGCCCGGTGCGACCGCGCGTAATGCCAGCGCGAGGGTGTAGCGCCGCTCCAGCGTTCCCGGTGGCGCCAACATGGTCATTGAACCGAGGCTGCCTTCGGCTTGTGATTCCAATTCCGCCGCGCCCGGCATCAGCGGCGAAAACTGAATCGCCCCGGCAGGCGTTTCCACCACGTCAGCCGACAGCTTGCCGTAAACTCCCGGAATCATG
>JANMSZ010000296.1:0-4905 GCA_031389925.1 Hyphomicrobiales bacterium
GTTCGGGCCGTTCAATCTCGGCGAATTGCCGGAATGGGCGGTCAAGGAAATGGATTCGAAATCGCTGCGTGCCGAACTGGGCGAGAAGATCGTCGCCGAAGCCTGCGCGGATTTCGACGGGCCGATGATCGACCACGCCGAGAAGCTCATGCCACAGCGGCCAAGCGCGCGAACGCGCGAGGACACGCGCCCCCGTGGCGGACGGCGGCCCGAGCCGGTGGTGCAGAAGTGGCAGCCGAACCCGAAGTTGGACTTCGAACCCGTCGTTCGCGCACCTCGGAATGACCGCGCCGAGCGGCCGAGCCGCGTGGCCCGCGATGACCGGGCGCCCGACAAGCGCGGACCCACCGACAAGAAAGAATCCAGCAGCGCGCGCAATTTCAAGAAGCGCTTCCAGAAGCGCCGCGACCGCTCCGGCGGCCCGCGGCCGTCGAGACCCAAGTAAATGAGAGTGGTTGGCGGACGCTTGCGCTCGCGGCCGATCGCCGGGCCGAAGGGTGAAGGTCTGCGACCAACATCTGATCGGCTGCGCGAAGCGCTGTTCAATATCTTGATGCACGCATACGGCGATCCGGTGTCCGGCGCGCGCGTGCTCGACCTGTTCGCCGGCACCGGCGCGCTCGGCATCGAGGCGGTGTCGCGGGGTGCTGCCTACGCGCTGTTCGTCGATGACGGCGTCGAGGCCCGCGCGCTGTTGCGCAACAACACCGAGGCGCTCGGCCTCGGCGGCACCACGCGCATCTTCCGCCGCGACGCCACCAAGCTCGGCCCCGCGCATCCGATCGAGCCGTTCTCGCTGGTGTTTCTCGACCCGCCCTATCGCAAGGGCCTTGCCGAACTAGCGCTGACCGCCGCGCGCGAGGGCAACTGGTTGAAACCGCAAGCGTTGATTGTCGTCGAGGAAGCGGCCGATGCCGGCTTCAAAGCGCCGGAGGGCTTCGAGGAATTGGAGCGCCGCGCCTACGACGATACGGAATTGGTGTTCTTACGGGCGCCCTAGCGCCGGCCGAACAGCTTCTCGATGTCCGTCAGCTTCAACTCGACATAGGTCGGCCGCCCATGGTTGCACTGGCCGGAATTGGGTGTCTCTTCCATTTCGCGCAGCAGCGCATTCATTTCCTCGGGCTTGAGCCGGCGCCCTGCCCGCACCGAGCCGTGGCAGGCCATGGTGGCGGAGACATGCAGCAGCCGGCGTTCCAAGGGCAACGAGTCGTCCCATTCCGCCATGTGCTCAGCGAGATCGCGCAGCAGGCCGCGCACGTCGACGTCGCCCAGCATTGACGGCGTCTCGCGCACCGCCACCGCGCCCGGGCCGAAAGGCTCGATGGACAGGCCGAAGCGCGCCAGTTCGTCGGCGCGCGCCGCCAGCCGCGCAGCATCGGCCTCGTCGAGTTCGACGATTTCCGGGATCAGCAGGATCTGCCGCGCCACGCCCGACTTGTCGATCGCCGCCTTCATCCGCTCGTAGACGATGCGCTCGTGCGCGGCGTGCTGGTCGACGATGACCAGGCCGTTGCGGGTCTGCGACACGATGTAAGTCTCGTGCACCTGGGCGCGGGCCGCGCCCAGCGGCTGCTCGATCAGTTCCGCCGCCGGTTCGAAGCTCTCGACGCGGGCATCGGCCGAAGGCTCGCCGACATCGAAGGCGGCTTGATACGCTTCTTGCGCGGCTTCGGCAAAACCGAACGCGGCATTGCCGCGCGTGGCCGCCATCGGGATCGGCCGCGCCGGCGAATTGCGCCAGTCGTAGGCGCCGCGCCGCGCCATCGTCACCGGCCGGAACGCCGCGATGGTGGCGCCGCCGCCGGTCGAGGCCGCGCGTTGGCCTTCGCGCGCCAGTGCTTCCTTGAGCGCACGGACGATCAAGCCGCGCACCAGCGCGCCGTCGCGAAAGCGCACTTCGGTCTTGGCCGGATGCACGTTGACGTCGACCTCGCGCGTCTCGATCGTGACGAACAGCGCCAGCAGCGGATGGCGGTCGCGCGGCAGATAATCGGCGTAAGCGGCGCGCACCGCGCCGATCAGCACCTTGTCGCGCACAGGCCGGCCGTTGACGAACAGATATTGCCCGAGCGTGTTGGCGCGCGACAGCGTCGGCAGCCCGGCGAAGCCTTGCAGCCGCACGCCCTCGCGTTCGGCTTCGATGGCGATGGCATTGGCGCGAAAATCAGGGCCGAGCACGTCGCCGAGCCGCGACAGCTCGTCGGTCGCCGCGCCCCAAGTGACCGGCGCGCGCTCTTCGCCGGCCAGCGAGAAGGCAACGTCCGGCCGGCTCATCGCCAGGCGCCGCACCACTTCGCGTACCGCCTCGGCTTCGCTGCGGTCGGTCTTCAAGAATTTCAGCCGCGCGGGCGTGGCGTAAAACAGATCGCGCACTTCGACCGTGGTGCCGTGCCCGAGCGCCGCCGGTTTCGGCTCCGATTTCTTGCCGGCGTCGACTTCCAGCGTCCAGGCGTGCGGCTCGTTTTCGTGGCGCGTGGTGATGATCAGCCGCGCCACCGCGCCGATCGAGGGTAGCGCCTCGCCGCGAAAACCGAGCGTGTGGATCGCCATGAGATCGTCGCCGGAGAGCTTCGAGGTGGCATGGCGGTCGACCGCCAATTCGAGATCGGCGCGCGTCATGCCGTCGCCGTCGTCGGTGACGCGGATCAGCCGGCGGCCGCCGCCGTCGGTCAAAACGTCGATACGGCGGGCGCCTGCGTCGAGCGCGTTCTCGACCAATTCCTTGACCACGCTCGCCGGCCGCTCGACCACCTCGCCGGCGGCGATGCGGTTGACCATGGCTTCGGACAGTTGGCGGACGGGCATTTCAGCAGCCTGATTCGGGGTTCGCGCGACATTACCGGCGCACAGTGGCCACCGCGAGGCACGGCGGCCAGCTACCCCCGCTATCCCAGCTTTAATCGAAATTTGGCTTGCCGCCGCGCAGGCTTTTGATCTGGCCGCGGTGCTTTTTCCCCTCGACCCGCTTGCGCTTCTGGGCTTTGGGAACCTTGGTGGGCCGCCGCGGCACCGGCCGCACCGCCGCCTGCCGGATCAGGTCGAACAGCCGCTCGCGGGCGTCGGCGCGGTTGCGCGTCTGGTCGCGGTGCGACTGCGCGACAATGACGATGACGCCGTCTTTGGTGAGCCTGCTGCCGGCGAGTTTCATCAGCCGCACCGCGACGTCGTTCGGCAGAGCCGGCGAGCGCCGCACGTCGAAGCGCAGTTGAACGGCGGACGACACTTTGTTGACGTTCTGCCCGCCCGGACCGGACGAGCGGACGAAGCTTTCCTCAAGCTCGCTATCGTCGATTGAGATGGTGTCGGTGACGCGGTGCATGATTCTCATCATGCCCCACGCCGGGGCGGAGTGACTAGGCGGTCAAATACTTCTTCGCCAGCACCTTGCCCTCTTCGACCGCTGGCTGGTCGAAGGCGTCGACGCCCATCAGATGCGCGGCGACGATGGTCTCCAGCATGAAATGCATCAGCAGTTCGCCCATGCTGGCCTCGTCGATGCTCGGAATGTGAATGGTGCGCACCGGGCAGCCGTTCTTGGCCAGCGTCTCGGCGGTGGCGCGCGCTTCCGCAGCCACCAGGTCGCCCAGCGTCTTGCCGCCAAAGTCAGGCTCGCCGGCGAGCTTTGACAATTCGGCGTCCATGCGCGGGCCGAGACCGGCGCTATCGACGCTGACAACCGTGAACAACTTATCGCGCGGCCCGCCGAGATAGAGCTGCACCTGGCTATGCTGGTCGACCGGGCCGAGCGCCGCCACCGGCGTGGTGCCCTTGCCGTTCTTGCCGAGGCTTTCGGCCCAGAGTTGCACGTACCAGCGCGTGAAGCGCTCCAGCCGGTCTGCATAGGCCATCACCACGCTGATGCTTTTGCCTTTGGTTTCGGCGAGGGCGACCGACAGCGCGGCGCCGAGCGCCGCCGGCACATCGGCCGCGGATTTCTTCGCCAGAACCGGCGCCAAGGCTTCATGCGCGCCCGACCGGATCGCGACAATGTCGAGGCCGAGCATCGCCGCCGGTAACAGGCCCACGTTGGTCAGCGCCGAGAAGCGACCGCCGACGCCGGTGTCGTGATCGAGGCAAGGCACCTGATGATGCGTCAACAGATCGCGCAGGCCGTTGCGCTTGCCGGCCTTGGCCGGCTCGGTGAGGCCAAGAACGATATCGGGAATGTGCGGCCCTAGATTCTGCGCCTTCAGCATCGACAGCGCGGCGATGGTTTGCATCAGCGTTTCCGCGGTGCCGCCGGACTTCGAAATCGCGACGAAGCGCGTCGTGCGATGCGGCAGCCGTTCGAGCAGCGCCGCGTAAGTCAGCGGATCGATATTGTCCATGAAATGCAGGCGCGGCGGTTCGCGCAAGGCGCCGACGCCCGGCACGCCGTGCCAGGCCAATTGCGCCAGCGTCTGGCCACCGAGACTGGAGCCACCGGTGCCGAGCAGCACGATGTCGGTGGCGCGGTCGGCGAGCCGCCGGGCCACGTCGATGATCGGGCGCAGGTCGTCGTGCTTGCCGGCCAGCCGCAGCAGCGGCAGGCCGCCATCGGCGTGACGCGCGCGCAGCCAATCGAGCGCGGCTTCGGCGCGCGACAGCGCAGCCTTCAGCGCCTGATCGGAGACGCCGTGTTGCCCGACGTTCTTCTCAAGCGCGTTGTCGATGGATTGGACGATGGCCATGAAGTTATTTGCCTAGAGTCGCGTGAGGGACGCAACCAGCCACAACGCGCGGCCCGCTATTCCGTTCCGCTCGACGTCAGGCCCTTGGGCCGGCCGGCGACGGTCACCAGCATGCCACCGCCATATAACCGTTTGGCGACGCGCTTGGCGTCCTGGATGGTGACGGCGTCGATCAGCGCGCCGCGGCGCGTCACGTAGTCGATGCCGAGATTGTCGAGCTGGATCTGGGTGA
>JANMSZ010000210.1:0-16137 GCA_031389925.1 Hyphomicrobiales bacterium
TCGGCTCGTCAACGCCGGCTTCGACGCGCCGCTCGACGAAGCGCTTAAGCTGGAGCAGCAGGCCTACGAGGCGCTCTACGACACGGCCGACCAGAAGGAAGGCATGCGGGAGTTTCTGGAGAAGCGGAAGCCGAAATTTGAGGGGAAGTAGGGGCGGGGCGGCGCCCGATGCGAAATTTCTACTGAATTTCTAACGGCAATGAGGGCGAACCCCGGCAAGAGCGAAGCCGAGCAAGCCACAATAACACAAAAGGCGATTAGGCAACGCCGGGTGGGGCGCTTGTCGGTTCGTCTACGGCGAACTTGGCCTGACCCGCGTCGATGCCCTTCTTCGCCGCATTGTAGGCAAATTTCGGAATCTGCGGACATTTCCGGTTCAGCTCGTTCTTCTGCTCGGAAATGTATTTCAATTTCTCGGTAAGCGTGCCTTCGGAATCCGCGCCCCAGCAATCGACAGCCCAAAATATCCGCGTCTCGTTCATCAGCGCGTCGTAAGCGTTGCCAGCGTTGTGATGCGCGTTGACCTTTTCGTTTGGGTTTAGAAACGTCATGACGGCCGAAATGATGGCGACGCACAGCGACAGCACGCCGGCAATGACGGTGCCGTAGTCGAATTTTGTCAGGAACGACGCCCCGGCGATCGTCGACATGATTACGACCGGGATGCCGAGCCAGAGGTGGAAGTTCCCCCAGAACCGTGCGGCCTCGAAGTGCCCCTTCGACGAATGCAGAAGGCTTTCCTCGATGCGCTTGGCTTCGCGGATAACCTCGTCTTTTGTCCTGGAGGGCGCTTGCTCCAGCGTGCCGGGATTATCCATAGGTGGGGAAGTAGTTGTTGAAGACGCCATCCCAGACGATCATGGCATCGGAAATGCGGCCACGCCGCGCGAGGTCTTCGGCCTTTACGGCGCTGTTGTAGGCGCGTTCAATTCGGCTGACGGCTTCCGCCATCTGGGTCTGGTTGTCGACATAGCTTCCAACGTCGTCGCCGTAGCCTGCGGGGTCGACGTTCTTGGTCTTGATGAGCGTGCGGGCCTTGTCGAAGAAATACCGGACGCCCGACGGGAAGTCGGTAATCGTCACGCCGGTAAAAATCTGCAGCGCCAGAACCTCCAGGTGAAACGACCGGAAGAATGAGCTGTGGCTCTTGTTCCAGCCCTTTAACATCTTCACCAACGGCACGAAGTCGCCGTTGTGGTCCTTGTTGGCCTGGGTGACTAATTCGACGTGCTTTTTCGGGTCGGTCGACAGCCACGAATTGCGCAGCGAGTTTGCAATCAGATAACCGCCGCCCTGGCGATGAAAGCCTAAAACCACGTCGATGACAAAATCGTCGAAACGGATGGTTACGGCTTGGCCGTTGCGGCTGATGTCCGGCGTGCGCGTGTACGTTTTCAGGAGGGTACGCTTGGCGAAGTCGAGCAATCCGGCCGGCCCGCCGTTTTGGTTATTGTAGTGGTGGAAGTACCGGTTATCGAGCACGAACATGATATCGATGTCCGCCTCTTTGAGCGGCGCGATCATCGTCGACCGGGCATAGGACCCGGTGAGGAAATCTGACGTTACGGTCAGGCCCGCCGCCAGCGTTTCCCGCACGCCCGTCTGCCGCGTCGAAATCGTCGACGCCTGCGGGGCAGTAACTTCCAAATTGGCCCGCAGTTGGGCGAATGCGGCGGGGATGGTCGTCGGCATACGATCATTAGACCGGAATACTGCCGCAAGTTCTATGGTCGGGGCGGCGGGATTTGAACCCACGACCTCTTGTCTCCCAGACAAGCGCGCTAACCGGGCTGCGCCACGCCCCGACGGGCCGATACGTACCGGCAAAGTTGGGCCAAGTCACCCGTTTATTCGGCTGTTTTCCGAGGGAATAAGGCCAGCAAAGGGCTGGAATTTCACGCCATACGCTAAGGCCTAGACCGTGTGCCGCGCGCGGGCCGGCTCGTAAGGCCGTTCGCCATCCGGCGTTTGCGCTGGAACGAGGGCAGGCGCCTTGATGGCTGACGGCACGAACGGCCGTCGTAGCGCGCCCCTCAGCCAGTGCAGGACGAACTTGCCCCAGCGCTGCGCCGTCCAATACAGGCCGGCGTCGATGGAGAACGAGCGCAACTGATAGGCCTTCTTGGTGCAAGACGCGTCGTAGGCCTGTTTGACCGGATCGTCGTAATAGGCCTCGATTTTTTCCAAGCCCATGCCCGGCGAGGCGAGCCACTGCGGGACGTGCACGTTGCAAAGCCGCTGCACATCCATCAGGGCCTTGCCGGCGCCGGTGCCGGCCGCGGGGCACGAGGTCGCGAAGGCGTCGCCGATCAAGACGATGCCTGGCTGCCGATATCCTTCGCTGACGTAGAGATCGACCGGGCGGATATTGACGAAGCCCTCGACCTCGAACGGTCCCACCAACTTCTGCAAGCTCGGCATCGTCGCCAGCAAGGTCTGCTTCGGCGTGTCACGAAATTGCTTCAGCCAAGGGTCGTGCATGTCGCGATACACGAACAGATTGGCGCGCGTCGTATCGCCGATCGGAAAAAGAACCAGGTAAGCAACCCGATCCGACGGACTTTCGGGGTAACAGGTCAATGCCGAGAAATCGAAGGCGGGACGGTCCAACGGCTTGATGTCGAAGCCGATGGAAACGGAATGAGTTTCGCTCACGACTTTGCGTTCGATTCCGACGGTGTGACGCAGACCGATGTTGAGACCGTTGGCCAGGACGAACAGCCGCGCGGAAATTGTCTCGCCGGTCGACAGCGTGACGATCTGGCGGTCGTCGCTGGTCGAAATCGACGCGACTTTGGCGGCGATGAACGCCGCGCTCGGAATTTCGGCACGGATCGTGTTGACCAGATCATTGTATAGAATGCCGCACTGCGCGCCTTCGCGCTTCTCGACCAGATGGCCGAAACGCGCGATCCACAGCGAACGGTCGGGCGTCGCCGCTTTCAGCACCACCTCGGCGAGGCCGGTCTTCTTGAGAATTTCAATCTGGCTGCGGTCGAGTTTTTCGCACCGGAAATCCGGCGGATAGACCGGATGCGGGTCGACAAGCAGCACGTCATAACCGGCGCGCGCGAGCATTGCAGCGGCTGTTGAGCCAGCTAACCCGGCTCCGGCAATGACGATGTCAGCTTGTCGCATGTGTGCGACATTTAGGCGCAATTGTTTCACAAGGTGTTACCCCAAACGCCGAAACAATGGTTAGGAAAAATTAACACTGTTCTGTCGGTTCCGCGTGCGGAAACCGCGTGACTCCGCTTCGCTCTGCGCGGTGGAGTTAAAACTTTATCTACCGAACAGACTGATTTTTTCCAATTCAGTGGTGGAGTTCATGGTCCATGCGGTGACGCCGGATATGGTGCCGGCAACAAAGTCCGAACCGACAGGCGACCATGACACAAGCGACGCAAGCGGCATTCGACCGGCATGTCGATGCCGACGTTTCGAAACGCGCTGGGGCGATCGCGCGCTCCGTCACCGGGTTGCCGGCGGGCATTTTGCTGTCCTATCACGACGACCTTTCCGGGATTGAGCAGGATTGGCGCGGCTTCGAGCAGCGCGCCGACTGCACTGCATTCCAGACCTTCGACTGGCTGTCGACGTGGCAGCGCCACATCGGCGCGCGCGAAGGCGTCAAGCCGGCGATCGTGGTCGGACGGCAGGACGGGGCGGTCCTGTTTATCCTGCCATTGGCGCTGGTGCCCGGACGATTGCGCAGGGTGACATGGTTCGGCGACTTTCTCAGCAACAGCAGCGCGCCCCTGCTGGCGCGCGATTTTACCAAACGCATCAGCGGCACGCAGTTTCTCGCCCTGTGGCGGGAGATCGAGCAGCTATTGCGCCAGCATCTGCGCCACGACCTGATCGATCTCGGCAAGATTCCGGAGACGGTCGGCGGGCAGCGCAACCCGATGCTGGCACTCGAGCTCACGACGCATCCCAACGATGCCTATCTGGTGCACCTGACCGGCACGTGGGACGAATTCTATGCCGCCAAGCGTTCGCCGTCGCGGCGCAAGACCGACGGCAGGAAGCGTCGCAAGCTTGAGAAGCAGGGCGACGTCACCTTCGCGGTTGCCACCGAGCGTGCCGATATCGAGCGCACCATCGACGCGCTGATCGCGCAGAAGAAAAGCTCTTACGCCAGCCTCGGCGTCGCCAACATGTTCGAATGGCCGGGCTATCGCGATTTCTTTGTCGATCTTGCCACCGATCCGCGTCGTCTCGGTCTGGTGCATGTCAGCAGTGTCAGCGTCGGCTCGACCATCGTTGCCGCCAGCTACGGACTGACGCTGCACGGCAATTACGATTACGTGCTCGCGGGCTACACCATGGGCGAGTTCGAAGTCGCCAGCCCCGGCACGATCCATCTGCAGGCATTGATGCGCCACTTTATCGAGCGTGGCTTCAAGACCTTCGATCTCAACATTGGCGATGAGCCCTACAAGCGCGAATGGTGTGACACCGAAACGAAATTCTATGACTATGTTTCGCCTGTGACCGTTTCGGGATGGGCCGTAGCGACCCTGATGCACGTGGCCCGGGTGGCCAAGCGTTTTATCAAGCGCAATCCGTCGATCTGGCCGGTCATTCGCAAGGCCCGCTCGATCCTGGGATCGTTGCGCGGAACGCCGCGATGAACATCCGCGCCGTCACCATGAGCACATTCTCGTTGAGCGGCCGCCTGGTTGGCGGGCTGTTCTCGACGTCGATGTTGCTGATGGCGGCGCGCGTCGTCGGCCTTGTCGCCGGCTTTGGCGCTCAGATTCTTCTGGCCCGGATGCTGGCGCCCGAAGGTCTCGGCATCTTCTATTTCGCCACCAGCATCGCCTATGTCGTCAGCATGGTGGCGGCGTTCGGCTATCCGGTGATCGCGGTCCGTTTCATCTCGCGCTACCGCACGCGGGGTAACGACATGCTCAAGGCGGCCTTCGTCAGCCGCGCGCAGAGCGACACCGCGATCGTATCCTTCGGTATTATGGCCGTGGTTCTGGTGTTGGCGGCGGTCGTCCCCGGCGACAGCACGACGCGGCTGGCGATTGCCGTGGCGGCGTTGGCTATTCCGGGACTGGCGCTATCGCGAATTTACGCGTCGGTCGCAGGCGCTATTCGCGAATTCGCGCTGTCCTACATGCTCAATCTGCTGTGGCGGCCGCTGCTGTTTCTGGCCGTCATGGGGTTTATCGCGGTTGTGTTCGCCGTTCCTTCGCCGGTGATGGCGGCCTGTGCGTTCAGCTTCGTTGCCGTCGCGATCGTCACCCTGCAGTTTGTCGGACTGGCGAAGCATTTCCCAGCGCTCGCAGGGCGCACGACGGCCGACCGGCGGCTGGTCTTTCAGTGGCGCGTCGCCAGTGCGCCGTTGCTGATCCTCGCGGCCTTCAGCACGTTTATCAACGATCTCAATCTGGCGCTGCTCGGCACTATCGTGTCGAAGTCCGATCTCGCCGTGTTCGGCGTCTGCTTGAAGCTGGCGCTGATCGTTGAATACGCGGTCTCGCTCATTCATGAGCTCGCTGCACCCGACATTTCAGATGCGCTGGTGCGCAAGCAAACCGCGACGGTCGACGTCGCGGTCGCCCGCGTCAATTTCATGGCGGTGATCGCGACGCTTTTGGCTGTGGGCGGCACCGTCGTGCTGGGGCGCTTTGTGCTGTCGATGTTCGGGCCCGACTTCGTCCGCGCTTATCCTATTTTGTTGATGCTGGTGATAAGCCAATTCATCCGCGCCGCTTTCGGCCCCTCGATGCTGACCTTGATCGCGGCCGGCGCGCAGAAAAGCGTCGTCGTCGTGTTCTCGATCGCCATCGTCGGTTTCGCCGCCGCCAACATGGTATTTGTGCCGGTGTTCGGGCTGATCGGGGCAGGGGCTGCCTTCGTACTGATGACCGCATTCTGGACCGGCTCGCTGGCGCTGATTGCCAAACGAAAAGTAGGCCTGCGGCTCGATATCGCAGCCTCCATCGGCGTGATGCGTCACAACGCGATGTCGTTCACAAGCTTTATCGGTGGCGCCGCTGCGCGTCCGAGGAACTAAGGTGATGGTCATGCCAACGGTCAGCGTCATCGTGCCTTGCTACAATGGCGGTAAATTTCTCGATCAGGTGCTCGCCTCGCTGGCGCAGCAGACCTATCGCGACTTCGAGATCGTCATCATCAACGACGGATCGACCGACCCTGCGACCATCGCGAAGCTCAAAACGCTCGATCCTTCCATCCGGGTCGTTCATCAGCAGAACAAGGGCTTGTCAGCGGCGCGCAACACCGGATTTCGCGAGGCGCGCGCCGGCATCGTCCTGCCGCTCGACTGCGACGATCAGATCGAGCCGACTTACCTCGAGGAGGCGGTCCGCGCCTTGCAATCGTCGCCGGGGGTCGGATTTGTCGTCACCGATATTCGTCAGGTCGGCGCGGCGCAGGCGATCGAGAAACGCTATGTCAATGCCTTCGATGTGCTGTTCAAGAATGTCACCGGCTACTGCGTGTTGATGCGCAAGGCGGCTTGGCAGAAGGCCGGCGGCTACGACGAATCGATGCGCGACGGCTATGAAGATTGGGAATTCAACCTTCGGCTCCTCAACTCCGGCTTTCAAAGCGTCGTGATCTCAAAGCCGCTGTTGATTTACACGGTGAGTTCGCAGGGCATGCTGATGGGTCATTCATCGCAGCGCCATGCGGCGTTGTGGCGGCGCATTCGGGAGAAGCACCGCGATCGATACCGCGTGTCGAACCTGCTGCGGCTGTACTGGCAGAACCGTCACGAGCACACCGAAATTTCGCCGCTTTCGACGGTGGCCGCGCTGGCGTTGGCGACGGTTCTTCCGGACCGCTGGTACAGCGCGATCATTCACGCGATCCGCAGCTACCGCTTGTCACGCGCTCAGCCTGGCTCGGGCGTGATGCGCCCGGGCGCCTTGCGTCCCGGTGCGGGGCCTACGGCTTAAAGCCCGAACGTTACGGGCGAAAACTAGGCTGCGGCAGGGCTTTATATTTTGCGCTCGCCGCCGCCATGCCCCAGACCATTCCCAGCAGCAGGTAGAAATGGCGCCAGTGGTCGGTATCGATCACGAAGCCTTCGGCGATTTCGCCGACGAAGGTGGCGAAGGTGACGATCATGTAAGCCTGCCACGGCGTGCGCACGAAGACCGAGCGCAGGCCGACCCACAGCGTCGAGAGCACCAGCATGATGTAAGACAGCGCGCCTATCCAGCCGGATACCATGAAGACCTGCAGGTAGACGTTGTGCGGCTGCAGGCCGTAGATCCGCGCAAACTCCTCGGGTCCCAAGCCGCCCGGAAATTCAAGAATGGCGGCCAGCGCCTTCTGCTGCAATCCGAAACGGCCGCCCTGGCCGACGTCGTAACTTTGTACGAGTTGCGCGCGCTCGAAGAAAAAGGAGCCGATCGAACTGAACGACAGCAGGAACACGAGCAGCACGGCCAGCGCGGCGAGGCCGAGCGCGCTCAGCGTGACGATGCGCATGCGCTTGGAAGCGCTCGGCGCCACAAGCATTGCGATGGTGAGCATCACGCCGCACGACACCACAAAGTGAAACCATGCGCCGCGCGAAAAACTCAGCAGCAGCCCAAGCAAAAGAACGCCTGTAATACCCAGGTCGAGGAGGCTGATGCGGCGTGTCATCATGCGCTCGATGACGATCAGCGTCGGCCAGATCAGGAACGGGCCAAACACGTTCGGGTCTTTGAACGCGCCCAGGGCGCGGCCGGACAGTGTGAACATGGCGGCGCCGGGAAATAGACGGAAATAGCCCGCGATGCCGGCCAGCGCGACAAGCACAGCGGTCGTCACATAAGCCGCGCGCACGATGTCCATGCGCTTGAGCGTGTTGTCGGCGAACAGGCACGCGAAGATCATGCCCGCGATCGCCAGATACCAGGCGACGGCCGCCGACTGGACGGCGTTGGGTTGGCCCAGAGAATTGCTCAGCGCGATCGTGCCTGCCACGTTCCACATCAGCAGCAGCACAAGGGGAAGCGCAAAGCTGCGGTTGAAACGAACGCCGGCGACAAGGCAGACCAACGCCAGGATCGCCATCAGCAAATCGTGCGGGGAGGGTTCGATGAAGGCCACTGAACTGGCCAGCACGGCAAGATAAAGCACCGTGAGCAGCAGCCGCTCTCTGAACGGGATCGCCGGCGTCTGCAGTCGCAAAGACCTATACGGCGGCGTCGCCGCGACCGCCGCACCTTGCGCCATGCCTTGCGGGATGTCTGGCGCCATGTCTCGGGCGGTGATCAATACGCATTCTCGGAATTGAGCAGCGCGAAGGGCGTGCGCACCACGATGGTGAGGTCCTGCAGCACCGACCAGTTCTCGATGTAATAAAGATCGTGCTCGACACGCTTCTGAATTTTCTCGTGTGTGTCGGTTTCGCCGCGCCAGCCGTTGATCTGCGCCCAGCCGGTGATGCCGGGCTTGACGCGATGGCGCGCGAAGTAGCCGTCGACCGCTTCGGCGTAAAGCCTGGCCTCGGCCTTGGCATTGACGGCATGCGGCCGCGGACCGACCAGCGACAGGTTGCCCTTGAACACCACGTTCACGAGTTGCGGCAGTTCGTCGATGCTGGTCTTGCGGATGAAACGGCCGACCTTGGTGACGCGCGGATCGTCCTTGGTGGCGAGCTTGTCGGCGGTCGCATCGGCCATGTCGGCGTACATCGAGCGGAACTTGTAGACCTCGATCAGGTCGTTGTTGAAGCCGTAGCGCTTCTGCTTGAAGAAGATCGGGCCCTTGCTGTCGAGCTTGATCGCGATCGCCGTGATGACCAGGATCGGCAACACTGCGATCAGCAGCAGGCTGCCGACGATTTTGTCGAACAGCCATTTCATCACCACGTCCCAGTCGGCGATCGGGCGGTCGAACACGTCGATGACCGGCACTTTGCCGATGTAGGAGTAGGAGCGGGGGCGGAACTGCAGCTTGTTGGTGTGTGCCGCAAGGCGGATGTCGACGGGCAGCACCCAGAGCTTCTTCAGCATTTGCAGGATGCGGCCTTCGGCCGAAATCGGCAGCGAGAAGATCACCAGATCGACCCGGGTGCGGCGGCCGAATTCGACCAGGTCGTCGACGGTGCCGAGCTTGCGCTCGCCGGCGCAGTCGGCGCTGGAGCGGCTGTCGCCACGGTCGTCGAACAGGCCGACGATCTCGACTCCGGAGTCTTTCTGCTTGCGCAGATCCTCGATGACGCGCGCGCCGGGATCGCCGCCGCCGACGATGACGGTACGGCGGGTGAGGCGGCCTTCACGCGTCCAGCGCCGCACCAGAAAAAACAGCATGTTGCGCGAAAAGATCAGCGCCGTGAGGCCCACGACGTAGAACGATCCGAGCCAGACGCGCGAGAACATGTCGCCGGCTTTGGCGAAGAACGACGCGCCGATCGCGATCATGAACACGACCGACCACGCGGAAGCGAGCCGCATGTACTGCTTCTCGTAACCGCGGAACGCCTGCACCTGGTAAATATCGGCGGTTTGGAACGCCAGCATCGCCAGCGCGGCGATCACCAGCGCCGCCGCCTGGTAGCGCCAGTACAGGCCTTCGCCCGACGGCAGGTAGATCGCAAAAATCGCCATGCCGACAATCACGATCAGCGCGAACTCGGCCATGCGCACGGCGCCCGCCAGCACGATCGGCGACACCGGCCGCTGCAACGGCTTGTCGGCGACCGCGAGCGCTTCGGGCGACAGCGTGCGCGCTTGCGGCGCGACGCCAGCGCCGGCCTTGAGCCGGTCGATGACGGCTTCGGCGCCGGACTTGTTGAGAGCGGCGCGGGTGTCGATGTCGGTCATGTTGAATGCCAAAAACACCCGCCGCGCGTGGTTGCGCGAGGGTGAACTTTGTCCCTTTAAATTGCGGCTCTATCTAACGGCAAGAAGGTCAAAAATTGCTTATCGGCAGGCGCTAAAGTCCGCGCTATTCGCGGCTTTTCGCCATGCGGGCAAAGCCGGCCTGGTAGCCTTCAAGGACGCCATCGACCATGGCGGCGAGCGAAAACGACGCCGCGACCCGTGCGCTGACCTTTTTGGCGAGATCGGCGGTTTCCGCGGGGTTGTCGAGGCTGCGGGCGATGGCCGCGGCCAGCGCGCCGGGGTCTTCCTTCGGGATCAGCGTGTTGGTGAACGAACCGTAAATTTCTGGAATGCCGCCGACCTTGGTCGAGATCATCGGCTTGGCGGAGGCCGCGGCCTCCAGCACGACATAGGGCAGGGATTCTGCCCGCGAGCAGAACACCATGACGCGGCCGAGCGCCTGCGCCTGGCGCGCCGGCATCGGCGCCAGGAAGCGGATCGCGTGTGCGACGCCAAGCCGTTCGGCCTGCGCCACGTAGGCCGCGCGGTCGGGACCGTCGCCGACCAGCGTCGCCGTCACCGGCCGGCCGGTTTTGTGAAGCTGAGCGATGGCATCGATCAGGATATCGACGCCCTTGATGTCGCGAAGTTCGCCGAGAAACAGCAAATCGGCGGCGTCCGGCGCAACCGTCACCGGCTCGAATTCCTCGCGTGACACCCCATTGTGCACTACGCGCGAACGGTCGCCGGGATCGCCGATTTTGCGGCGGAATTCCTCCGAACTGAAGATGCTCTCGAACAGAAACAGGTCGGTGCGCCGCATCAACAGGCGCTCGACGGTCAGATTGATCCAGCCGGACAGCGTGTCGTTGCTGTAGTGCAGGCTGCCGCCGTGCGGCGTGTAGACACGCAACGCGCGCTTCCTTGGCATCGCCAGCCGCCCATAGACGCCGCCTTTGGCGCCGTGGCAGTGGATCACATCCGCGTTTGCTCGCGCGATTTTGCGCATCACCTGAAACAGCGCGATGAGGTCGCTGGGATGCGGATTGCGCCGCATCGGCAGGCGCGTGAGGCCGAGCGCGAGCTGCGGCCCGATCTCGCGAAAGGCTTCGTCGGCCCGCGGGCCGCCGGTACTGCTGTCGGCGATGATGCCGACGCGATGGCCGCGCGCCGCCTGCGCCCGGCTCAGGTCGAGCACATGGCGAAATAGGCCGCCGGTCGGCGTGCGGAAGACGTGCAGGATGTTCAACGGAGGCATTGGGCCGGATGCCGGAGAGAGTGCAAGGCGATTACCAAGCCGATTAGGCGGCTGGATGGTTAACAAAAGCTGACAACAGGGGAATTTTGCCGCGGATTAACGCGGTCGAAACCATAATAGTTTGAGATCGCGCTGCAGCCACAGACTGTGCGTTTGGAGTAGAGATGTTTTTTAGTCGGAAGTCCAAAGCGGCCGCCGCGCCGGCTCCGGTCGTTGCGCCTGTTATCGCGCCGCTTTCCGCCACCGGCGAGCCCGATATCCGCGGAATAGGCCAGCTTCTGTGGCAAAAGAAGTCCCGCATCCTCGGCTTCACGCTGCTCGCCGCCGCCGGCGCTTTCGTCATCGTCAACGCCATTACTCCGCGCTACCGCTCCGAATCGCGGCTGCTGCTCGAAGTGCGCGAGAACGTGTTTATGCGCGCCGAGGCCGACAAGAATTCGCCCGACCGCACCAATCTCGATCCCGAGGCCGTGACCAGCCAGATCCAGGTCGCTCTGTCGCGCGATCTCGCCCACGACGTGATCAAGAAGGAAAAGCTCGACGAGAAACCGGAATTCGATTCGGGCGGTGGCGTCATGAGCGTGCTGCTCGGTCTGGTCGGCGTCGGCCGCGATCCGACGTCACTGACGCGCGACGAGCGCACGCTGGCGTCTTACTATGAGCGGCTCAACGTCTATGCGATCGAAAAGTCGCGCGTCATCGCGATCGATTTCAACTCGGCCGATCCCGAACTCGCCGCGCGCGTCGCCAATTCGGTGGCGGAAACTTATCTCAGCCTGCAGCAGTCGGCGAAGCAGGACCAGACCCGCGCCGCCGGGAGCTGGCTGGCTGTCGAAATCGACAAGATGCGTGGCAAGGTCGCCGAGGCCGAGGCCAAGGTCGAACAATATCGTGTCACCTCCAATCTGTTCGTTGGCTCGAACAACAGCTCTTTGCCAAATCAGCAGCTTACCGAGATCAACTCGCAGATCGCCGCGGCACGCGGTCAGAAGGCCGACCTCGAGGCGCGCGCACGCCAGTTGCGTGACCAGGTGCGTTCCGGCAAGCCGGTCGAGTCGTCCGACATCACCAATTCGGAATCGATGCGCCGTCTGGTCGAACAGCGCGTCGCGCTGCGCTCGCAGCTTGCCGAACAATCCTCGACGCTGCTCGATCAGCATCCGCGCATCAAGGAACTGCGCTCGCAGCTTGCCGAACTCGACCGCCAGATCAAGGGTGAGGGCGAGCGTCTGGCGCGCCAACTCGATAACGATGCCGCGGTCGCCGGCAACCGGCTGGAATCGCTGACCATCAGTCTCGATCAGGTCAAGAAGCTCGCGTCACAGAACAACGAGCAGGACGTGCAGTTACGCGCGCTCGAACGCGAGGCCAAGACGCAGCGCGATCTGCTGGAATCCTATCTGGCGAAATACCGCGAAGCTTCCGCGCGCGACAACATCAACGCCGCGCCGCCGGAAGCCCGCATCATCTCGCGTGCCACGCCGGCCATCAAGCCGACTTATCCGAAGAAAATGCCGACGGTGCTGATCGCGGCTTTCGCTGCCTTCGCGCTAAGCGCGGGCTTCACCATCGCCGGTGCGCTGCTGGCGCCGGCCGCGGCTCCAGTGGCCTATGCTTACGGTTACGGCCCCAACGGCTATGCCGCACCCCAATTCGAGCCGCAGGTGCCGCGTATGGCGTCGCCGCCCATCGCGCCGCCGCAAATGCCGGTGATGCCGCCCAACTTTGCGCCTGCCGCCGCCGCTGCCGCAATACCGGCTTTGATGCCGATGCCCGTCAGCACGGTGGAGCAGATCGCCCGCACGCTGCGCCAGGCCGGCGATTCCGGACGCCGCGTCACTGTCGTTGGCGCGATGCGCAATGTCGGCACCACTTATGCGGCTATTTCCTTGGCCCGTGCGCTGGCCAAGGATGCCAATGTCGTGCTGATCGATCTCGCTTTCGGCGCGCCCAATCTGTCGGTAATCTCGACCGATCCGGAAGCGCCCGGCATCGCCGAACTGGTCCGCGGCACGGCGTCGTTCGGCGATATCATCACCCGCGATCAGTTCTCCAATGTGCATCTGGTGGCGACCGGAAATGTCGGCAATGACGGCCCGGCGCTCGCCGCATCGCCGATGCTGGCGACGGTGATCGAAGCGCTGGTGCGCAGCTACAATCACGTCGTGATCGACGTCGGCTCCGCGGCTGACGTGGCTGTGGAACGTTTCGCACCGCTGGCGCAACGCGCGGTGCTGGTCGCGGCCGATCCGGCCAATCCGGCGACGCGCGCGGCGCGCGAACGTTTGATGATGGCGGGTTTTGCCGACGTGACCTTGCTCGCCGGCATGGCGCAAACCGCCGCCGCTTGACGAGCGTTCCGGTTAAGCCGTCAGCGCCGCGCGGACGCGGCGCGTGGCGCGCACCACCGACCACAGCAAAGGTCTTTGCTTAATGGCGCGCTTGATCGAGGCGCCGGTGGCGAAGACGAGCGCCATGATGCGCCCGGCGAAGGTGAGCGGTAGATAGCTGTCGAATATCTGCTCGATGTCGCCGCAGAACAACGTCTTGTAGTGGCCTTCGCCGATGCCGAGATCGAAGGTGTCGAGGCCGCGTCCACAGCAGTCGCGCACCAGATTGACGGTCAATTGCTCGCCCGGGCTCTCGACGGCGTAGTGGCCCTCGATAATCGAATTGAACATGGCGCAGAAGCGCCCGTCGCCGACAATGCCGCCCATGGTGGCGACGATGATGTCGTTGACGGAGAGGGCATAGAGCTCGATCGGCGGCTCGCCGCCTGGCGCCGGCTCAGTGGCGGCGGACTCGATGAAGCGCCGCACGCCGGGCGCCGCGAACACGTCCGGAATGCCCTGCGCCTTCATGCGCGCGCTCTTCTGCTTGAAGAAAGCGTCGAGTACGCGTCGCACGTCATGCAGTCCGCGGGCGCGCTCGAAGCGGACCTCGCCGTAATTGGCCAGCGCGCGCTCTTTTTTGCGCATTTTCTTGCGGGTATTGGCATTGGTGCGGGCGTGCAAGAGCGCCTCGAAATCGGGCACCAGCGTGCCGCTGAAGCCGAAATTGGGCGAGCGCTGCTGCGGCAGCAGCGCGAAGGGATTGGTGGTGCCGGCCCAGCTCAGCGGCTGAGTGGTCAGCCGGAGAATATCGGCTCTTCCGGTGAGCCCATTGAGTACGGCGCGCAGATCGTCGGCGCCGATCTTGGCCGCGGCCTCGCGCTGCCAGATGGCCATGTTGAAATTGGCGTGCTTGCCGCCGAGGAATTCGACCACCCGCAACCCGCCGAGCATGCGGCGTCCGAGCGGCCACAGAAACAGCGGCGCGCCGAGCGCATTGAAGCCGACGACGACGAATGGCGTGATGCCGCATTCAACCCCGACGTGGCGTTGCCAGAATTGCAGGAAGTCGTAGCTTTGGTAGGGCGTCGCCAGGCTGTTGCCGCATTCCAGCGCCCGCCAGTGCGGCTCGGCGGCGGCCATATCCTCGAAGATATCGACCCGTGCAATACGGGTATCCAAAGCCTGCAAGCTGGCCGGCGAGGGGCGGCTGTCTGGCGCGAGCGAGCGGAGGGCGACGACGTTCATGGACCGTTTCGGGGCGCTCGTTGTGAAGAATAAGGAACTTTAGGGGGGGGCCGTTACGGGTTCGCAAACTTTTGGCACTAAAAGCTGGGAGTATTAAGCAAACGTCACCGGGGGCGGGTTAGTTTGGCGCGGATGAACAAAGCCATCATCAGGACCGGCCTGGAAACGCTGTATTTCAGCGGCATGCATCATTTCATGCGCCCGCTGGTCGGCGGCGTCGGCAGCATTCTGACGATGCACCATGTCCGCCCGCGGCGTCCGGACGCCTTTCAGCCCAACCGGCTGCTGGAGATCACGCCTAAATTTCTGGAGGGGCTATTGAAGCGGCTGGCGCGCGCCCGCATCGACGTCATCTCGCTCGACGAGATGCATCAGCGTTTCATCAGCGAGGATTTCAAACGCCGCTTCGTCTGCATCACCTTCGACGACGGCTACAAGGACGTGAAGGAATACGCCTATCCGCTGCTGCGGAAATATAAATTGCCTTTCGCGATGTATATCCCCACCAGCTTCCCCGACCGGCTCGGCGAAATGTGGTGGCTCGCGCTCGAAGCGGTGATCGCGCAGAACAGCCGCATCGGCATGGTCATCAACGGCAAGGATCAGTTTTTCGAGTGCGGCAGCGTGGCTGAGAAGCGCGAGCTGTATGACGCGGTCTACGGCTATATCCGCAGCATGAAGACCGAAGACGAACTGCGTAAATTCGTGCGCGATCTGTGCGCGACCTATCGCGTCGACATCGCCGCGTTCTGTCGCGACCTGTGCATGGACTGGCAGGAGTTGGCAGAAATGGCCGCCGATCCGCTGGTGACCATCGGCGCGCATACGGTCAATCACGTGATGCTCAAGAAGATGGCGAGCGATGACGCCGTGCGGGCCGAAATGGAAATGAGCCGCTCGGTGCTGGAAGCCGCGCTCGGCAAACGCCCGCAGCATCTGGCCTATCCGGTCGGCGACCCGACTTCGGCCGGCCCGCGCGAATTCCGCATCGCCGCCGAGCTTGGCTTCAAGACTGCGACCACGACCCGGCCCGGCGTGCTGTTCAAGGTGCACCGCGAGCATCTCACCGCACTGCCGCGCATTTCGGTCAACGGCGAATTCCAGCAGCAGCGCTACATGAAGGTGCTGATGTCGGGCGCCGGCACGGCGATCATGAACCGCTTCCGCCGGGTGAATGCGGCTTGATACGCGCGTGATCCCGAAAAGTGGGAACCGGTTTTCGGATCAGATCACGCGCAATGATTAAACCTTGTCTGGTTTCGACATCCAACTGATCAGCGGCATCGCGGGCAGCACCCAGCCGAGCCCGACGACGGCATAGAATATCCCCGCCACCAAGCCGTTGATGTTGGTCAGCACCGATTGCGCCAGCGCCATCGCGAGCAAGGCCCATACGCACACCAGCACGAGCAGCCCGACGGCGCCGATCAGTTTGCGGGTACGCATAGTCATGGCTGCTCTTCTCGCTGGCGAATTGCGGTGCGCAAGCCATGACTAT
>JANMSZ010000216.1:0-12968 GCA_031389925.1 Hyphomicrobiales bacterium
CGGCGTCGAGGTGGCGTGCGGATTGATATAATCGACCGGCGCCTTCACGGTCTCCAGCGCCATCTTCATGCAGCGCACAGCGCCCTCTCCGGACGGCGCGACCATATCGTAGCCGTCCGACGTCGCGCCGTAGCCGGCGACTTCGGCGTAGATCTTCGCACCACGCGCCTTGGCGTGCTCGAGCTCTTCCAGCACCAGCACGCCCGCACCGCCCGCGATCACGAAGCCGTCGCGGTCCCGGTCATAGGCGCGCGAAGCGGTCTGCGGCTTTTCGTTGTACTTGGACGACATCGCGCCCATGGCATCGAACAGATTGGACAGCGTCCAGTGCAGTTCTTCCGAACCGCCGGCGAACACCATGTCCTGCTTGCCCCACTGGATCAGTTCGGCGCCGTTGCCGATGCAGTGGTTGGAGGTCGCGCAGGCCGACGAGATCGAATAGTTCACGCCCTTGATCTTGAACCAGGTGGCGAGCGTCGCCGATGCCGTCGACGACATGACTTTGGGAACGGCGAAAGGCCCGATGCGCTTGGGCGAATTATTTTTGCGCGTGGTATCCGCGGCGTCGACCAGAACGCTGGTCGAGGGACCGCCCGAACCCATCACGATGCCGGTGCGCGGGTTGGAGATGTCTTTGTCTTCGACGCCGGAATCGCGGATCGCCTGCTCCATGGCGACGTGGTTCCAGGCGGCGCCCGGCCCGAGGAAGCGCATGGCGCGCCGGTCGATCGAACCCGCCGGATCGAGCGTCGGCATGCCCTGCACCTGGCTGCGGAAGCCGTGGCTGGCGAATTCCTCGGCGCGCGAGATGCCGGATTTGGCCTCGCGCAGGCTGGCGAGGACTTCCTGGGTGTTGTTGCCGATGGATGAGACAATGCCCATCCCGGTCACGACGACTCGTCTCATGGCCGCAAATCCTCACTTAGTGCCGCGGAATATCGTTGATTAGCCCCCATTTGGGCCGCCGCAAGTACCCGCGCAAGTGCACTCGTCGCGCGCACGCGAGCTTTATGCGCCGGTCGGCTGCAAGGCTTCTTCCTGCTTGAACAGGCCGACCTTGAGGTCGCTGGCCTTGTAAATCACGACGCCGTCGGCGGAAAGCCAGCCGTCGGCGATCCCCAGCACCAGTTTCGAGCGCATCACGCGCTTGAAATCGACGCCGTAGACGATCTTTTTCACGCTCGGCAGCACCTGGCCGGAAAACTTCACCTCGCCCATGCCGAGCGCGCGGCCTTTGCCGGGCGAGCCGAGCCAACCGAGGAAGAAGCCGACCATCTGCCACAGCGCGTCCAGGCCCAGGCAGCCGGGCATCACCGGGTCGCCCTTGAAATGGCAAAGGAAAAACCAGAGGTCCGGCTTCACGTCGAGTTCCGCGCGCACCATGCCCTTGCCGTGCGCGCCGCCGGTCTCCGAGATTTCGGTGATGCGGTCGAACATCAGCATCGGCGGCAACGGCAGTTGCGCGTTGCCGGGGCCGAATAGTTCGCCGCGGCCGCAGGCCAGCAGGTCTTCGTAGCCGAAGCTGGAACGCCGATTGTCCATGAGTCTTGTCTCTCCATGCGGCGTCTGAGGCCTGAGGGTTATGCTGAATTCGTAACATAACGCAGGTACCGGTTAAAGACGGCAGAAAACCGTGAAATCCCTGCCAAAACCGGACAAATTGGCCTCCCAAGCTATTGCGAGGGAGTTGCATCAAGGACGCCATTGCGTATATGTTACGAATGAAACGAGTTTCGCCGGCCTTTCCGGAGGCTGGCCAATTTGGCCGAAATTCATGAGTCAAATGCGTATCCCAATGACGCCGCCCGCCAAGGCCGAAGCCGAGCTTCCGGCCCGCACCGATCTGACCGGCTGCCCCTGGCACGACGTGAAATCCATGCTGCGCCAGGTTGGCTTGCGTCCGACCCGCCAACGCATGGCATTGGGCTGGATCCTGTTCGGCAAGGGCGACCGCCATTTGACTGCCGAGGCGCTGTACGACGAAGCAAGCCGCGCCAAAGTGCCGGTGTCGCTGGCGACCATCTACAACACGCTGCACCAGTTCACCGAAGTCGGTCTGCTCCGCCAGGTCGCCGTGGACGGCTCCAAGGCCTATTTCGATACCAATGCCTCGGCCCATCATCATTTCTTCGTCGAGGGCGAGGACGAGTTGCTCGATATCCCGGGCGCCGAAGTGCTGGTCGGCAAGACGCCGTCGCCGCCGGAAGGCTACGAAATCTCGCGCGTCGATGTGGTCGTGCGGCTGCGCCGCAAGAAATAACGACCTTCATTCGCTGATCTCAAGCCGCGCCAAGTGCGCGGCTTTTTCATTTTCGACTTCGCACACGGCGTGCCGGCCGGCCGAAATGTTACGGTGACGGCCGAAGCATTTCGCGGCTGGACGGCCTAAACTCCCGACGATGCGAGGAGGTCGGCCATGAGCAAAATTGCGGTATTTTCCGAAGTCGCCATTGCGGCCGGCGATCCCGCGCGCGCCGGCATGCTCGACGCGCTGATGGACGGCCGCGCTTTGACGGCGTCCGAATTGGCGCGCGTCGCCGGCATCACGCCGCAAACCGCCAGCGGTCATCTGGCCCGGTTGACCGTGGCCGGTCTGGTCACGGTCGAAAAACAAGGCCGCCATCGCTACCACCGTCTCGCCACGCCCGCCGTCGCGCGCATGCTCGAGAGCATCATGCAAGTGGCGGCCGAAGCGGAGCCGCGGCGGAGGAAAGCCTTCACCGGTCCGCGCGACGCTGCCATGCGCGCAGGCCGCACCTGTTACGATCACCTCGCAGGCCACCTTGGCGTCGCGCTCGCCGACGCGATGGTGGCCAAAGGCCAGATCGAATTGGCGTCCGACGCCGGTGTCGTGACGAACACCGGTATGGCGCTGTTGCAACGTCTCGGCATCGATCTCGACGCGCGCAAACGCAAAGGCCGTCTGCTGTGCCGCCCCTGCCTCGACTGGAGCGAGCGCCGCCCGCATCTAGCCGGCGCCGTCGGCGCCGCGCTGTGCACACATTGTCTCGACGCCGGTTGGATCAGACGCGTCGACGGCACGCGCGCGGTGACCGTCACCGTCAAGGGCCAGCGCAATTTTCGCGAAATTTTCGGGATAGGCGCCGCTTAGCGAACGCCAAAATGGCTAGTCGACTTTGTCGTTGGGGTAGGCGCCCCACAGCCGATCCTGACGGATCCAGCCGCTGAAATTCTTGCCGTTGAATTCGCACCACATGCCGTTGCAGGATTTCAACTGCCCGAGCACGCCGGATTGCAGGCGCGCCACCACAGCGGATTCGCCATCGGCGCTGGCGTGGAGCGGCACCAGATCGTCCTTCAAGCTCGGCACCACGACGGCGCTGCGCCGGCCGCTGAGCAGCGAGTGATAGACCCAGCCTTCAGCGCCTTCCCAATCGCGGATGCGGCGCCAGTTCTCGAATTCGGCGGTGACCTCGACCGGCATCCCGGCGCGGGTATAGACCCAGCGGACGTCCTGGTCCTTGTTCGGACCCGCGCGGACATTGACCCGGTCCGACTTAAGGCTGACGAAGCGCGGCACCTGCAGGCCGCTGGCCGAACCGGTGGGGATATCGTTGGCCGCCAAAGCCGCGTCGCCCAACGCCACCAGCATCCCGGCCACGCGCATGGCGCGGCCCAATGGGCCGCGAATGGGCTTGCAAGCAGCCCGAAAGCTTTGTGTTGTTACTGCCATCTGGTAGGAAAATGTGTGGATTTCGACCGGTCCCGTCCTGCGCCGTAGTGTGGGCGAGCACGGTTAAAGAGGTCTGAACGGCGCTTCGGTAAAGTAGACATGGCGAAGAACAAGAAGCCTATTGTAATCGTTACCCGTAAACTGCCCGACAGCATCGAGCTGCGGATGCGGGAACTTTTCGACGCCCGGCTCAATGCCGACGACAAGCCGATGACGGCGCATCAGCTCGCGGATGCGGTCAAGATCGCCGATGTTCTGGTGCCGACGGTGACCGACCGTATCGACGCCGCGGTGCTCGGCAAGGCCGGCGATCAACTCAAGCTGATCGCGAACTTTGGCAACGGTGTCGATAATATCGACGTCGTCACCGCGGTTCAGCGCAGCATCACCGTCACCAATACGCCGGGCGTGCTCACCGAAGACACCGCCGACATGACGATGGCGCTGATCCTGGCGGTGCCGCGGCGCCTGGCGGAAGGCGCCAATGTGCTGACCGCCGAAAAAGATTGGACCGGCTGGTCGCCGACCTGGATGCTCGGCCATCGCATTTGGGGCAAGCGCCTCGGCATCATCGGCATGGGGCGGATCGGCCAGGCCGTGGCGCGGCGCGCCCGCGCTTTCGGTCTGCAGATTCACTATCACAACCGCCGCAAGGTCGCGCCCAAGATCGAGGAAGAGCTCGACGCCACTTATTGGGAGAGCCTCGACCAGATGCTGGCGCGCATGGATATCGTGTCGGTGAATTGTCCGCACACGCCGGCGACCTATCATTTGCTGTCGGCGCGGCGGCTGAAGATGCTGCGGCCCGAAGCCTTCGTCGTGAATACCGCGCGCGGCGAGGTGGTCGACGAAAACGCGCTGGCGCGGCTGATCGAATCCGGCGACGTCGCCGGGGCCGGCCTCGACGTGTTCGAGCACGAACCCGCGGTCAACCCAAAACTGCTGAAGCTAGCGCGCGCCGGTAAAGTCATCGTGCTGCCGCATATGGGCTCGGCCACCATCGAAGGCCGCATCGACATGGGCGAGAAGGTCATCATCAACATCAAGACCTTCATGGACGGGCATAGGCCGCCCGACAGAGTCTTGCCATCCATGCTTTAAGACGGCTCGCGCAAGCGCGAACCTTTTGCGATGCTGATTAGTATTTGCCCGACAAATCCTTGATCGTTGGCTTTTCGCCCGACAGCGGATTGTCCTTGTCCCACGCGTAGTTCAGCGTCTCGAACCGCATGGCGCGGGCGTCGACCATCAGCAAGCGGCCGACCAGGCCTTCGCCGAAGCCGACGATCTCGCGGATCACTTCCAGCGTCATCATCGAACCGAGAATGCCCGGCAGCGCGCCGAGAATGCCGGCTTCGGCGCAAGCCGGCACCGTGCCGGGCGGAGGCGGCTCCGGAAACAGACAACGATAAGTCGGATTGCGCACGCCGTCGCGCGTCTCGTGCGCGCGCAACGTAGTGAGCGTGCCGTCGAAGGTGCCGACCGCGGCGGTGATCAGCGGCTTCTTGGCAAAGTAACACGCGTCCGACACCAGATAGCGCGTGGCGAAATTGTCCGACCCGTCGGCGACAATGTCGTATTTCGAAATCAGATCGAGCGCGTTGCTGGCATCGAGCCGCATCATGTGCGTCTCGATCGCGACATGCGGATTGAGCCGGGCGATCGCGGCCTCCGCGCTATCGACCTTGCGCATGCCAATGTCGGGCGTGGCGTGAATAACCTGCCGCTGCAGGTTGGATAGCGACACGATGTCGTCATCGACCACGCCGAGCGTGCCAACCCCGGCCGCGGCCAGATAGAGCAGCACCGGCGCGCCGAGCCCGCCGGCGCCGATCACCAGCACGCGGGCGGCCTTGAGCTTGGCCTGGCCCGGGCCGCCGACCTCGCGCAGCACGATATGGCGCGCGTAACGTTCCAGCTCCTGGGCGTCCAGCATGGGGTTAACCCTAGCGCATGGCCCCGAAAAGTGGGAACCGGTTTTCGGACCAGGCCATGCGTAAACCATAGAAATTACGGCGGTTTCGGCCAGCCCGCTGCCGCCTTGCACCATCGCCTCGATGCTCTAAGGTGACCACGAACGCGGTTAGGGTTCTGTTAACACATGCGTCTGGCGCCGATCCTGCTGATGCTGCCGCTTCTGCTCTGCGCTCCGGCGCAGGCCGAGGAGACGAAGAGCATTCTCGATCTGCTCAAGCCGGCCGCCGAGAAACCGGCCGAGCCGAAAGTAGCCAAGCCGAAGGCGGCTAAACGCGCCACGCCGGCAGCCACCCCTAAGACGGCTGCGCCGACGAGTGAGCCGGCCAAAGCCGAACCGATCAAACTACCACCGCCGCGCCCGCAGCAGGCTAAAGCTGCCGAGCCCCAACCCGAAGCGAAGAAGCCCGAGGCGAAAACGGCCGAGCCGAAAAAGCCCGAACTCGCCAAGACTGAAGCCACGAAGACTGAACTCACGAAGACAGAGCCGCCGAAAGCCGAACCCGCGCCGGACACCTTCGCGGGAATTCCGCCCGCCGATCGCCGCAAGGTCCAGGCGGCGCTGTTGTGGTCGGGCGACTATGCCGGCCCGGCCAATGGCGAAGACCCGCTGCTCGCTGCCATCAAAAATTACCAGAAGCGCAGCAAGGGCAAGGTCACCGGCGTGCTCACGCCGACCGAACGCGCCAATCTGCTCGCCGCCGCCGGCAACCACGAACAGGAATATGGCTGGAACATCGTCGTCGATCCGGCGACCGGCATCCGCATCGGCCTACCAACCAAGATGGTGCCGCACGCGCGGGAGACGCCGCGCGGCACGCGCTGGTCGTCGTCGCACGGCGCCGTGCAGGTCGAGACGTTCCGGATTGCCAACCGCGATCTCAAACTGGCCGCGCTGTTCGAGCAGGAAAAGAAAGAACCGTCGAACCGCAAGATCGAATACAGCGTGCTGCGCGACGACAATTTCTTCATCAGCGGCTTCCAGGGCCTCAAGAAGTTTTCCGTAAAGGCGCAACTGCGCGATGGCGAAGTGCGCGGCTTCACCATGATGTACGACCAGATGATGGAAACCATCGTCTCGCCGGTCATGGTGGCGATGGCGTCGGCGTTCTCGCCGTTCCCCGAGCGCAGCGCGCCGTTCGCGGCGCTGGCCAAGTCGGTCGAATACGGCAACGGCCTGGTGGTAAGCGCGCAGGGCCACATCGTCACCGACCGCAAGCTCACCGAAGGCTGCCAGGTGATCGTCGCGTCGGGCTTGGGCGACGCCGTGCGCATCGCCGACGACAAGGACAGTGGCTTGGCGCTGCTGCGCGTCTACGGGCCGCGCAAGCTGTCGCCGCTGTCCTTTGCGCAGGACGCGCCGAAAACCGGCGATCTAACGCTGTTCGGCATTCCCGACCCGAAGGATCAAAACGACAATCGCAAGCCCACCGAGGTCAAGGCGCGTCTCATCGGCGGCACCGCGATCGAACTGCGCCAGCCGGTGCCGATGGCCGGATTTTCCGGCGCCGCCGCGCTCGATTCCCAGGGCCGCTTCCTCGGCATGATGGAAATGCGCAACGCGGTGCTGGCCAGCATCGAACCTTCCGCCCCGCCGGTGCGCCTCGTCACCGCCGAGACCATCCGTGGCTTCATGACGGCGCATAATGTCGCCGCGAATGATGCGCCCGCTACCGATGCCAAGGCGTCGGTGGTGCGGATGATTTGCGTGCGGAAGTGACGGCCTCTTAGCCCGTCATCCCGGGCGCAGTGCAGCACGAAGTGGTGCGCTGCAGACCCGGGATCAGATACACAACTCATTTAGAACTGGATTCCGGGTTCGCGCCTTTGGCGCGCCCCGGAATGACAGGCAATTGCCTGTCACTTATTCTTCCAATCCGGCTTTCGCTTTTCGACGAAGGCCTTCATGCCTTCCTTCTGATCGGCCGTCGCGAACAGCGAATGGAAGATGCGCCGCTCGAAGCGGCTGCCTTCGGCGAGCGACGTCTCGAACGCGGTGTTGACCGCTTCCTTGCCCGCTAGCACCGAGGGCAGCGACATGGTCGCGATGGTGTCGGCGACCTTCATCGCCTCGTCCATCAGGTTCGCCGCCGGCACCACCCGCGCCACCAGACCCGAGCGTTCCGCTTCCGCCGCGTCCATCATGCGGCCGGTGAGGATCATGTCCATCGCCTTGGCCTTGCCGACCGCGCGCGTCAGCCGCTGCGTGCCGCCGATGCCGGGAATGACGCCGAGCTTAATTTCCGGCTGGCCGAATTTGGCGCTGTCGGCGGCGATGATGAGATCGCACTGCATGGCGAGTTCACAGCCGCCGCCGAGCGCAAAGCCCGCGACCGCGGCGACGATCGGCTTGCGTGCGCGCGCCGCGCGGTCCCAATCGGCGCAGAAGTTGCCGAGATAGGCCTCGATAAAGGTCTTGTCCGCCATCTCCTTGATGTCGGCGCCGGCGGCGAAGGCCTTGTCGCTGCCGGTCAGCAGCATACAGCCAATGCCGTCATCGGCTTCGAAGCCATCAATCGCCTGGAACAGTTCGGTCACGAGCGCGCGGTTGAGCGCATTGAGCGCCTGCGGCCGATTGAGCTTGATGACACCGACGCGGCCTTTGGTTTCGACGATGATGTTTTCGTAAGCCATGACTACCCCTTGAAGTGTCCGCTCAGTCGAGCTTCGCGCCCGAGCGCCGGATAACATCGCCCCATTTGGCGGAGTCAGCCTTGATGGCTGCGGCGAAATCCTCAGGCGTGCCGCCGCCCGGCTCATCGCCGAAGGTGGCGAATTTCTCCAGGAAAGCCGCCGACTTGAGCGCCTTGTTGACCGCGGCGTTGAGCTTGTCGACGATCGGTCGCGGCACGCCGGTTGGCACCACGATGCCGGTCCAGGTGGCTGCGTCATAGCCGGGCACGCCGGATTCAGCGACCGTCGGCAGGTTCGGAAACGCCGGCGAGCGATGATCGCCGGTCACCGCCAGCGCGCGCACATTGCCGGACCGCGCGACCGGCGCAATCGATTGCAGACTCTCGAACATCAGATCGACATGACCGGCGATCAGGTCGTTGATCGCCAGCGATCCGCCACGATAGGGAACATGAACGATCTGCGTGCCGGTCATGTGCTTGAACAATTCACCGCCGACATGGCCGGGCGAGCCGTTGCTGGACGATGCATTCGTTAGTTTGCCGGGATTGCTCTTGGCGTAGTCGATCAGTTCCTTGACCGAATGGATCGACGATTTCTGGGAAACGGCCAGCAGCATTTGGCCGCGCGTGACCAGAGCAACCGGCTGGAAATCGCGCTCGATGTCGTAGGGCAGCTTGCTCACCATGTGGCGGGTGATGGCCAGCGCGCCGATCGGACCCATGCCGAGGGTGTGACCGTCCGGCGGCGACTTCGCGACCAGATCGAGCCCGATGGTGAGTGCGCCACCGGGACGGTTCTCGACGATGATCTGCTGACCGAGCTCCTGGCTCAGCACCGCGCCGACCAGGCGCGCGGCATTGTCGGTGGCGCTGCCGGCCGCTTGCGGCACGATCAGCCGGATCGGCCGATCCGGATATTCAGCGGATGCGGCCGACATCGTGGCCGCGAAGATGACTGGAATAAGAGCAAGCGCGCGCATGGTAGCCACTCCCGGCAATGGGACGCCTAGCTTGGCTTACTTCTGGCATCTCGGGCAATAGAAGGTCGAACGGCCGTTCTGCACGATGCGTTTGACCGTGCCTTTGCAGCCGCCGGGGCACGGCTTGCCCTCGCAGTCATAGACTAAAAAATTGTGCTGAAAATCGCCGAGCGAGCCGTCGGCGCGGCGATGATCGCGCAGCGACGAACCGCCGGCCTTGATGGCGTCGTGCAGCACCGCCTTGATGGCGTCGACCAAAGCGACGGCGCGTTCGTTGGGCTGGCCTTTACGGTCAGCGATGGTCAAGGCTAAGCGTTTCGGCGACAGCCGCGCGCGGAACAGCGCCTCGCAGACGTAAATGTTTCCCAGTCCGGCGACAACGCGCTGATCCAGCAGCGCCGCCTTCAACGAAGTCTTCTTGCCGGCGCAGGCTTGCGCGAGCATCGCGGCGTCGAACTCGTTGCCCAGCGGCTCCGGCCCGATGGAGCGCAGCAGCGGCTCCTGATCCATCTTGGCGCGCGCCACCAGCTTCATCGAACCGAAGCGGCGCGGATCGTTGAAGGTCACGGTGGTGCCGTTCGACATGTGAAACACGATGTGGTCGTGCGTCGTACTCTTCGACTTTTCGTGATGGTATTTGGCGATCTTGCCGTCGTTGACGCGGAACGAGCCCGACATGCCGAGATGCATCACCAGCACGTCGCCGGACGACACATCCACAATCAGATACTTCGCCCGGCGGCCGACGCTGGTGATGGTCTGGCCGGCAAGCCGCTTCTCGAAGTCCTTCGCGACCGGCCAGCGCAGGCCGCGATGGCGCACCTCAACCTTGACCAGCCGCGCGCCTTCCATGGCGGGCGCCAGGCCGCGGCGCACGGTCTCGACTTCGGGCAGTTCGGGCATGGTTAACCTGTTTCTTAACGACACATAGCGCCCCGTACCCTGCCGCGCTATGGTCCTGCCCGCAAAGGATTATTGGCTTATGGCGGCGCGTGAAGACACCCACTTTGGCGAGAAAACCGTTCCCCTGTCCGACAAGCAGGGCATGGTCGACGAGGTGTTTCACTCGGTCGCGCGGCGCTACGACCTGATGAACGACCTGATGTCGGGCGGCCTGCACCGCGTCTGGAAGGACGCGCTGGTGACGGCGGTCAATCCGCCCAAGAGCGATCGCGACTTCGCCCTGCTCGATCTGGCTGGCGGCACCGGTGATATCGCGTTCCGCGTGGTCGAAGCCGGCGGCATGGGGACGCGCGTCACCGTCTGCGACATTAACGCCGAGATGCTGGCGGTGGGCCGCGAGCGCGCCGTTGAGCGCGGCCTCGACGGCATGGTCACCTTCGAGCAAGGCAATGCCGAAGAACTGCCCTATCCCGACCGCAGCTTCGATTGCGTCACCATTGCCTTCGGCATCCGCAACGTGCCGCGCATCGCGCTTGCGCTAAGCGAAGCGCACCGCGTGCTCAAGATCGGCGGCCGCTTTTTGTGCCTGGAATTTTCCAATGTCGACGTACCCGGCCTCGACAAGATCTACGACCTGTTTTCGTTCCAGGTGATCCCGCGCATCGGCGAGGCGGTGACCGGCGACCGCGAGGCCTACCAGTATCTGGTCGAATCCATCCGCAAATTTCCCAAGCCCAAGGCCTTCGCGCAGATGATCGAGACGGCCGGCTTCCGCCGCGTCTCGTTCACGGCCATGACCGGCGGCGTGGTCGCGCTGCATTCGGGTTGGAAATTGTGATCGCTTCGATTTCCCACCTCGTTCGCCTCAGCCGCGCCGGCTACGTGTTCGCGCGCGAGGGCGTGTTCGCGCTGGTCGATACCCGGACCTTGCCGTTGCCGGCCAAGACCGCCATCGCGCTGGCGCGGCTCATTGAACGTCCCACGGCGAAGGACGGCTCCAGCCGCCTCGCCGCGGCGCTGACAAAACTAGGCCCGACTTACGTCAAGCTCGGCCAGTTCATGGCGACGCGGCCCGACGTGGTCGGCACCGCCATCTCGCACGATCTCGAAAGCCTGCAGGACAAGATGGCGCCGTTTCCGCAAAGCGAAGCGGAAGCCGTGGTTGTCGGCGCTTTCGACAAGCCGCTGAATGAGCTCTATGCGAGCTTCGGCCCCGCAGTCGCCGCGGCATCGATCGCGCAGGTTCACAAGGCCGAAATCGACGTCGACGGCGCGCGCAAAGCGGTCGCTGTGAAGATCCTGCGGCCCCATGTCGAGCGCCGCTTCAAGGTCGATCTCGACGCTTTCATGTTCGCGGCGCGCAAGGCTGAGGACTTTTCCCTTGAAGCGCAACGTTTGCGCCCGGTCGAAGCGGTAGCGACTTTGGCGCGCTCGGTGGCGATGGAGATGGATTTCCGGCTGGAAGCCGCCGCGCTGTCCGAAATGGCCGAGAACACCAGCAAGGATGAAGGCTTCCGGGTGCCGACCGTCGATTGGGACCGCACCGCGCGCGAAGTGCTGACGATGGAGTGGATCGACGGCACGCCGCTCAACGACCGCACCGCGCTCGAAGCGCGCGGGCTCGATCTGCCGGCGCTCGGCCACAAGGTGATTCAAAGCTTCTTGCGCCACGCGCTGCGCGACGGTTTCTTCCACGCCGACATGCACCCGGGCAATCTGTTCGTCGATGCCGAGGGCCGCCTGGTCGCGGTGGATTTCGGCATCATGGGGCGGCTTGGCCCCAAAGAGCGCCGCTTCCTTGCCGAGATTTTGTTCGGCTTCATCACCCGCGATTATCAAAGAACGGCACAGGTGCATTTCGACGCCGGCTATGTGCCGCGCCACCATTCGGTCGAGAGCTTCGCGCAGGCGATCCGCGCCATCGGCGAGCCGATCCACAACCGCACCGCCGAAGACATCTCGATGGCGAAGCTGCTGATGCTTCTTTTTGAAGTCACCGGCCTGTTCGACATGCGCACGCGGCCGGAATTGCTTTTGCTGCAGAAGACCATGGTCGTGGTCGAAGGCGTGGCGCGCACGCTCGACCCCAAGCTCGACATGTGGGCGGTGGCCGATCCTGTGGTGCGCGAATGGATCGAGCGCAACCTCGGACCCATCGGAAAAATCGAGGACGTCGCCCAAGGCGCCGGCGAGATCGGCCGCTTCCTCGGCCAGGTGCCGTCGCTGCTCACCCGCGCCGGCGTATTGATCGATCAGTTCGACGACATCACGCGCAACGGCCTGGTGCTGTCGCCGGAAACAGTGGCCGCGATCGGCAAGGCTGAGGCGCGGCGCAACCGCTGGACCGCCGCAGCGCTGTGGGCGATTGCAGCGCTGCTGGCCTGGATCGCGTGGATGCTGGTGTAGGGGCGGCCTGATATTTCCCCGTCACCCTGAGGCGCGAGTCATAGCGCGTCAAAGACGCGCGTAAACGCGCTTATGGCGAGCCTCGAAGGGCGACGGCCCGTGACCTTACGGCCGCTCATCCTTCGAGGGCTTCGCTTCGCGAAGCCACCTCAGGATGACGGAGTGAGAAGCTCTCCGAGCTTGTCGATGCTCTGGTTCCAGCCCGCGTCGGGAAAGCGTGCTTGGCAAACGCCACCGTGTTTCCTTTCGAACGCCTTACGAGAAGCTGAGGAAGCTCTTGAAGCCGCCGAAGATCATGCGCTTGCCGTCGAACGGCATGCTTTTCGGATTCATCATCGCGGCGAGCCGCTTGTCTTTCATGACCTTGTCCATGAT
>JANMSZ010000230.1:0-2672 GCA_031389925.1 Hyphomicrobiales bacterium
CGCGAAACGATTCCGACCGTCGCCTTGCAGACCGCGCAATCGGCTGAAGACGAAGAAGAAGAAGAAGAAGAAGGCGAGAACGAGGATTCGGAAGAAGAAGAAAACGACGAAAAAGAAAACGCCTAGACGAAAAAGGAAGTCGCGGCCTAACCGGCCCGCGTTAGGCGAGCGCGTTGTAAATCAGAACCGCGCTGCCGACCAGCACCACCGCGTCGAGCACTGCCGTGTGTACGTGCACCGGCATTCGCTCGACGAAGGCGCGCGCCAGAAACGCGCCGGGCAGCGCGACGATGCCGATCAGAAGTGCGAAGGCGACGATCTGCGGCGTGAGCACGCCGGCGCCGCCGAACACCAGGACTTTCACGACGCCGATCACGATCGAGATGGCCGCGTCGGTGGCGATGACGCTGGCGCCTTCCAGCCCTGAGGCCATCAGTAGCGACAGCAGGATGACGCCGGAGCCCGCCGTGCCGCCCACGACGACGCCGTAGCCGACCGCACCGATCGCCAAGCCGACGTCGCCGACCTGCACGTTGTGATGCTTCAGCAGCCGCCGCAGCGGTACGCTCAGGATCAGCATGCCGCCGATCACCAAAGCCGCGCCGGCATTCGTCAGCCTGGTGTAGCCCCAGGCGCCGAGCACGCAGGTCGGCACCGCGCACACCAGCACGATGGCCACGCGCCGCCACGACACATACTTGAGGAACGCCGTCATGCGGCTCGAATTGGAAAACAGCGCCGAGATGGCGATGATCGGCACCACCGGGCCTGCGCCGACCAGCGGCACCAGCACCAGCGGCATTAGCGCGCCGGTGCCATAGCCCGACACCCCGCCGACGATGGATGCGAACAGCGCGACGCCCGCGACCAGCGCGAGTTGCCAGATCGAAATGTCGGCAAAGCCGGACAGGATATTCATGGGGCCAATCGACAAGGCGGACACAGCGCGTCCCGCTCGTGGCGTGCCTAAGGCAGGCGCGCTGGTCAAGCGAGCAGCACGATCCTTTGCCGGCGCACGTCGGGTGTACGAATAAAGTCATGTTTTGCAATGAGTTAGAGTCACAAACCCCTACTGTTGTACAATCGCAACGCTTTTCAGAATATCCACAGCGTTTAGCTGTTTGACCCCTTGATCGCTTGTGGCGATGGGTTGTGTGGAAATACTATTTCCCGTGATCGAGTTGTGAACAAAGGGGTTGGTTATGCGCAAACTTGTGGGAATGCTCGCCGGAGCGCTCAGCTTGGGCATTGTTCAGGTGGCTTCTGCCGCTGACATGCCGGTTAAGGGACCGGCCTACAAAGCGCCGCCTGTCGTGTTGTACAATTGGACGGGTTTCTATGTAGGTGCGGGCATCGGTGGCGGCTGGGGTAGCCATGACCGCTCGATCCCGTCGACCGGGTTCGCCAACAGCTACAATTCATCGGGCGCCATCGGCGGCCTGTATGCCGGCTATAATTGGCAGCTGCAGTCGATCGTGCTGGGCCTTGAAACCGACATCAACTGGACCAGCATCAAGGGCGACGATGGAGGCTTAGGTGGTACTGTCGACGAAACAAAAGTGAAATGGCTCGGCTCGACAGTCGCACGCGCTGGCTTTGCCTGGGACCGCGTCCTGGTGTTTGTTGCCGGCGGCTGGGCTTATGGCAGCCTTGAGCACACCAACTTCGGTCCTCCAGTGCAATCCTTCTCCAGCACCCGCAGTGGCTGGACGGTCGGCGGTGGCACTGAATACGCGGTCAATGCCAATTGGATCGCGCGTATCCAGTACCGCTACTACGACCTCGGCACTTATTCGAACCTGGCGCCGACGAACGGCGTGTTGGGATATCAGGTCAGGAACAAGCTGAGCACGCTCACTGCCGGTATCAGCTACAAGTTCTAGGACGCAGGATCTGTGCAATGCATGTAAAGCCCCGGGGCTTTACATTTTTTGCTGCCACAACATCGCGCCTGCGCCGGCGATTATTTCGAGCGTCGTTCGCTCGTCGGGAAATCGTATCAACGCGCGGGAGTGAGATCGGCGGGCGAAATCAGCACAGAAAACCGCTCGCACCAGATCACCACGCTCGGATAGTTCTTGAGATCGACGCCGGCCGGAATGGGATAACGCTGGCTGCCCTTGAAGGCACGCAAGCGGCCGAGATCGATGAACATGGCGTCCTTCACGCCGGCGGCGTTACGCACTTTGGCGTTCGGCACCAGATAGACGTGGAACGCCGGCCCCGGCCCCACTTCAAAGTCCGGCTCCAGGAACACGGTTCGCTCATAGACGCTGACCTTGCCGCGCCCCCAATGCACCGGATCGGACGGATTGGCGTGGATGAACGTACCGGTCGCGACCGGCGCGGCTGCGGCCGGTTTTGGTGCTGCATTGGGTGCTGGCGGCGCAGCACTTGGTGCGGCACTTGGCACAACATCGGGCGCCGACGGCGCGACATCGGCCTGCGTCAGTTGCTCCATCGCCGGCGGCGGTGGAAACACATAGGGAAAAATGAAAAACCCAAGCGCGACACCAAAGCCGGTACCGAGAACACCGCCGAGAAAGAAGATCGCAATGCCGCGCCAGAACCTACGCATGCTATTCCCCTATCGCTTTGCCGCAGAGTCGGCGATGGCGCCAAGCGCATCGGTATTGTCCAGAAACCCCGCCGCGATCCAGGCGGCTTCCGCC
>JANMSZ010000305.1:0-3313 GCA_031389925.1 Hyphomicrobiales bacterium
CCCTATCTCGCCGCAGCCGGGCTTAAGGTCAGCGCCGCAAAGGCGGCGAGTGTGAAAAAACGCGGTGGGACAAACCGATTCGACACTATTCGGACATGGTTAACAAAACCTGATTCTCCCATGCAAGCATTCGCTGGCGACGTCAAGCCGAATCGCCCTAAGATGCTGCAAGAGAGTGGTTTTTTAGCCACGGCCCGTTTCATGCCCTTGTTTAAGAGTCGGCACTAACCGACTCCCGTGTTTCGCCCTTCCGTCCTGGCCGGGCGATTCGTACAGCCCGTAGTCCCTTGGACGATGACCCAATGATTAACGACCCGGGTAAACACCAAGTTAATATCGGCATTACACCGGTAAGCCTAAGGGCGGGTTACCGGTATTTCCACGCTGATTTTACGGGCTGGAAGGCGTGAAAGCCCTCGCGGAACAAATTGTCGATATCGACGGTGTGGAGATCTACGGCCGCGTCGTCGGCGTGCGCGGGTTAATGGTCGAGATCGCCGGACCCATCCACGCCATGTCGGTCGGCGCCCGGCTGACCATCGAAACCGCTGTCGGCCGGCCGATCCCCTGCGAGGTCGTCGGCTTCCATGAAGGCCACGCACTCGCCATGCCCTTCGCGGCGCTGGAAGGCGTGCGCCGCGGCTGCCGCGCGGTGGTGGCCTCGGCCGCCGGCGCGGTGCGGCCGTCGGAAGGCTGGCTCGGCCGCGTCGTCAACGCCATGGGCGAGCCGATCGACGGGCAGGGGCCGCTGCCGTCGGGACCTGCGCCTTACTCCTACCGCTCGTCGCCGCCGCCGGCGCATGCCCGTTTGCGGGTCGGCGAGCCGCTCGATCTCGGCGTGCGCGCCTTGAATACGTTTTTGACGGTTTGTCGCGGCCAGCGCATGGGCATCTTCGCCGGTTCCGGCGTCGGCAAGTCGGTGCTGCTGTCGATGTTGGCGCGCAACGTCGCCGCCGACGTCTCGGTCATTGGCCTAGTCGGCGAACGTGGTCGTGAAGTGCAGGAATTCATCCAGGACGACCTCGGCGCCGCTGGCTTGGCGCGTTCGGTGGTCGTGGTCTCGACCTCCGACGAGCCGGCGCTGATGCGCCGCCAGGCGGCCTATCTGACGCTGGCCATTGCCGAATATTTCCGCGACGTCGGCCAGGACGTGCTGGTGCTGATGGACTCGGTCACCCGCTTTGCCATGGCGCAGCGCGAAATCGGGCTGTCGGCCGGCGAGCCGCCGACCGCCAAGGGCTATACGCCGACCGTGTTCACCGAACTGCCGCGGCTGTTGGAGCGGGCGGGGCCGGGCACCGACAAGGGCACCATCACCGGCATCTTCACGGTGCTGGTCGACGGCGACGACCACAATGAGCCAGTGGCCGACGCGGTGCGCGGCATCCTCGACGGCCACATCGTCATGGAGCGGGCCATCGCCGAGCGCGGGCGGTTTCCGGCGATCAACATCCTCAAGTCGATCTCGCGCACCATGCCGCGCGCGGCCGACCCCGCCTACCTGCCGGCGCTCAACCGCGCCAAGCAGATCATGGCGACCTACTCGGACATGGAAGAACTGATCCGGCTCGGCGCCTACCGTCCGGGCTCGAGCGCCGACGTCGACGAGGCTATTTCCTTCCACAAGCCGCTCGAGGCCTTCCTGTCGCAGCTTAAGGAAGAGTCAACGAGCCTGGCGGAAGGATATCAGCGGCTTGAGCAAATACTCGCGGGCCAAGCAACACAAAACTAACGATATTGCGCCACAGTCACCCCGCTGAACGTCCGGGGGCATCCGGGTAGTGGGTGGTATTGGCCTACGCCGGGTGTCTATTCGGGGCTTCGGGGGAGTATTTAGTCGATGAAGTCACGTGAAACCCTCATCCGCCTGAAGAAATTTCAGGTCGACGAGAAGCGGCGCAAGGTCGCGCAGATCGAAGCCATGATCGCCGAGTTCGATCGCATCGCGACCGAGCTCGAGCGCGAGATCAAGCTCGAGCAGGACCGCGCCGGCATCCACGATCCCGCCCATTTCGCCTATCCGACCTACGCCAAGGCGGCGATGGGACGGCGCGAGAACCTCAAGCGTTCGGCCGACGAGCTCAAGGTCCAGTGCGACGACGCCAAGGCGGCGCTCGGCGAGGCCTTCGAAGAACTCAAGAAGGTTGAGATGCTCGATGAGCGCGACCACGCCCGCGAAAAGGCCGAGGCCAATGCCCGCGAGCAGGCCGAGCTCGACCGCATCGCCGCGATGCGCTTCTCCGCCGGCGGCGCGCACGCTTAACTATTGAATTTACTGAATTCGAAACGGCGCCCCTCGCGGGCGCCGTTTTCGTTTGTGGTTTCAATTGCGGCAGATCCGTGTTCACGCCGCCGTGACATGACGGAACCGTAATCCACAAAAGGAACACATGGAGCCTTTCTGGTGCGCAGGCGTTGTCTTGCGTATTTGGGAATCCTTCGATGAAGCGCTCGGTCCTTTTGTTTCTTGGTGCGGCTTTCGCGGTCGCCGGCGCGATATCGGCGCAGGCCGCCGACGCTCCGCCGCGCCCGCCGGCGCCGGCCTATGCACCGGCGGTGCAAACGTTCGATTGGACCGGTTTTTATCTTGGACTCAATGCCGGTTACGCCTGGGGCCGCTCGAGCTGGAGCGACCCGGCGGTGGGCGCGGATTCCGGACGCTTCAATACGTCGGGCGGCATGCTCGGCGGTCAGCTTGGTTATAACTGGCAGCGAGGTCCGCTCGTCGTCGGCGTCGAGACCGACATGGATTGGCTGAACGCCCGCGGCAGCAGCGGCGCCGGCGGTGTTTGCGCCACCAATGGTGGCGGCTCGTGCCAGACGCAGCAGAGTTGGCTCGGCACCACGCGCGCCCGCATCGGCTACGCCTTCGATCGCTGGCTGCCGTACGTCACCGGCGGCGTGGCCTATGGCGACATTCGCGCGACGCAGCCGACCGGCACCAGCTCGAGCACCAAGACCGGATGGACCGCGGGCGGCGGCGTCGAATACGGCATCACGCGCAACTGGAGCGCCAAGCTCGAATATCTCCACGTCGATCTCGGCACCGCGACCTTCATGGGCGCGGCTTCGGGCACGCCGACGCTGAACGTGCCGATCACCGACGATCTGGCGCGCGTCGGCCTGAACTATCGCTGGTAGGAGGGTGCCATGCCTGAATGGATGATGCTGCCCGAAGCGCTGGATCCGAAGCTGGCCGTTTTTTTGGTGCTGGTCGGCATCATTCTCAGCCTGTCCTATTTCGGCCGGAAAGCCGAACCGCACGCCAAGGTCGGCGGCGGCCGGCGGACCAAGCGCGGCAAGTAAAGCGGCG
>JANMSZ010000338.1:0-8449 GCA_031389925.1 Hyphomicrobiales bacterium
ATTCATGCCGAAGGTTTCGATCGCCGGCGTCGAGACGACCTCGTCGCTCCCCGCCGCAACCAGCAGCAGCGGCTGGCGAATGCGCGCCGCGTAAGACGGCACCGTGAACCGCTTCATCGCGCGCATCGCGGCATCGACCCAGGAAATCGTCGGCGCGGCGATGCCGAGCATCGGCTCTTCCTCCAGCACCGCGGCGTTGCGCGAGAATCGCACCGGATCGGAGGTCAGCACATTGCCGAGGAAATCTTCCGAGCCTGTCGCCTTGCCGTGTCCGGTCGGAATGTAGGACGAGCCGCGTCCCAACAGGCGCAAGGTGCGGGCCAAGGGTCCGGCGGCGCGCAGCAACGGGCCGGAGCGCAGCCCGATCATCGGCGCCGACAACACCACACGCTCGAACCAGCGGCTGCCGTCGTGGCATGCCCGAATGGCGATCGCGCCGCCCATCGAGTGGCCGAGCGCGAAGATCGGCGGCGGGCAATCCGGCAGCACCACCTGCTCCATGATGGCACCGAGGTCGGTGGCGTATTCGGAGAAATTCCGGATGTGGCCCTTTTCCCGGTCCGCCAGCGCGCGATCGGAAAGGCCCTGCCCGCGCCAGTCGAAGGTCGCCACCGCGAAGCCGCGCGCCTGCAGGTCCCGCACGGTCTCGAAATATTTCTCGATGTACTCGGCGCGGCCCTGCATCAGCACCACCGTGCCCTTGCGGCCCGGCGGCGGATCCCAGCGCGCAAAGCGCAGCGCGACCCCGTCGGTGGTCTTGATGGTGCCGGTCACCGCGTGGTCGGGCACCGGATTGGCGGGAATCGAAATAAGGCGCATGTTCTGTAACTAATTGATCTTTCTTGAATTTCTCTATCGATCCCGGCCTCTTGCGAGCCCAAACCGACACTCCCATATCTGCCTTGCGCAGGCCATACCGGCTGCGCACGGGTTCGGTTCGGCCAATGGCGGACCGCCCGCATGTCGCTCAACTATCAGGAGGATATGCCATGCGTACGTTTGATCTTGCTCCCCTTTATCGTTCCACCGTCGGCTTCGACCGGCTGTTCTCGATGCTGGACGGATTCGAATCCGCCCCGGGCTACCCGCCCTATAACATCGAGCGCAGGGCCGAGAACGAATACCGCGTCAGTGTCGCGGTTGCCGGCTTTGCCGAGAACGAGCTTTCGATCGAATCGAAAGAAAACACCCTGACCATCAAGGGCTCCAAACAGACCAAGGAAGAAAGCGCCGACGTACTCTATCAGGGCATCGCCGCGCGCGCCTTCGAGCGCGTCTTCCAGCTTGCCGACTACGTCCAGGTGAAGGCTGCCAGCCTCGAGAACGGCTTGCTGCACGTCGATCTCGTGCGCGAAGTCCCCGAGGCCAAGAAGCCGCGCCAAATCCCGATCGGCAACGGCAATGCGAAGCCGCAGACGATCGAGACCAAGGCCGCGGCCTGACACCTGACCATCGGTCATGAACGGAACGCCCCGGAAATTTTCCGGGGCGTTTTTTATGGTCAGTAAGTGTTGCCGTAACCGTCGTCCCGCGGCGCCGCGGCGGGCGGGCTATAGCCGGGTGGCGGCGTATCGGCGGTAATCTCGGGGACGCGCGGCGCCGCGAATTTCTCACCAGCTTCGGCTTTCATGCCGAACTTCGGCGTCGGGCGGATCGGCGTCGGGCCTTCGGCCGGCAATGGCGGCGCGCTCAGGACGGCGCGGCGCGGGCTCGGCGGTTGAGGCACTGGCGGCTCGGCTTTGGGCTTCGACATATCGATATGGCGGACCGTCCGCGGTTCGGTGCGGGGTTTGGGCGCCGGTTCGCTGCGGCGGGGCGGCGGAGCGGCCTCGCGATGCGGCGTCCAGCGCGGCGTGGCGCGCATCGGCGGCGCAACCTGGCGGCGCGGCGGCGGCGCGAGATCGTCGTCATCGTCGCTGTAAGCGGGATCGTGGGTGACGCTGGCGCGGCTGTCGAGACGCTCGTTGCGCTCGAAGGCCTGCGGCACATGGATGATACGAGGGCCGCGCGTATAGACCGGCACCACGACGGAGGCGTCGGCCATCCGCACGCTGGCGGCGATCCTGTACTCAGGCCTCGCGTCGGCCGAGGGCACCGCTTCGCTCTTCGAACGGGCGAAGACGAACGGCAGGGTGGCGGCGAGCGCCGCTACCACCAAACCGATCGTCAGCGCCTTTTTCAAAGCCGTGATCCTACCGGCGAGCAATAAGCCGGATGACGTGGTCGATCGACAGTTGTCCGGCGCCGCGTGACACCAGCACCAGCAGGATGGCGGCCCAATAGACGTGCGCGGTCCACAGGCCGGCCGGCATCAGATAAAACTGCATCGCCGTGACGAGCAGCAGGCCGACCGCGGCAAAGCGTGTGGCAAAACCCAGCACCAGCAAGATCGGCAGCGCGAACTCGGCGTAGGTCAGCGCGTAAGCGGCGATCATCGGCGGGATCGCCAGCGGCGGATAGGCGATGAGGAATGCATTGAAGGTCTCGGCCTTCACCTGCATCGGCAGCACCATCGAGAAATTGAAATTGTAGAGGTCGAACGACAGCAGCGAGCCGGTGATCTTGCTCTGGCCGTCGAAGAAGAACACCCGCGCCATCAGCAGGCGCAGCCCGAGCGCGATCAGCGCATAGGGAACCAGCGAGCACATCGCAACGAAGCCGTCGACCATAAGGCCGACGACCGAACGCGAGCGCCGAGCGCGCTCGGCGGCCCGTTTGGAAATGGCCTGGCTGGTCGCCATCGCCGCGGCCACCGCGGGCGACGGCCGCATGATTGAATTGGGCGACAGATCCATGGGCGGCGGCGCCAGGGCGGCCAGCCGGTCGGCCAGCCGCGACATGGCGGCCTCGCCGGAGCCTAGTTCGACCGGGCGGTGCGCGGTGGTGATATCGCTCATGGGATGTCTCCAATGCTATTTTCTGCACCATAGCGGCGGCCGCGCAGGCCGCTCCTAAATCCCCTCGGCACGGTTAGAATCCACGGTTAAACGGTTAACCCGCCTCGCACTTTTCCGATTGGGGCGCCGCGCAACGGCATTGCGCGAACGGCCCCCGCGTGGTCCTCTTCTTGCTTGGTCCTGGAGCAGTGCCGCATCAAAAGGTCTGGTTGGATCGATTCCAGCGTGGACCAGCCTTGTGTGGCGGTGCAAAATTTGGCATGGTCTATTAGGACAGTGATGCTGTCCTAATACGGTGCCGGCGATGGGCCGGGGCAGAATGCGGCGCCGGACAAATCTGAGATTAAGCCGGCCTATTTCGAGTTTGGGTGCACGTCGACGCGGTGCCTAACGGGCATCCGGCCGAGGTGAGTACGCCGGGAGGCCCGAGGGTCCCAGGCGAAGGTGGGCGAGAATGAGCGAGCGTAAGAACGGCACAGGATCTGGCGAACATGATGCGACCGCGCGCTCGCGCGTGGCTGCACCCGTGCTGGCGCCGTTTCTCGGCTCGACCCGCGATCCCGGCACCCCGCTCGGCCAGGGCCTCTACGATCCCGCGCTCGACAAGGACGCCTGCGGCGTCGGCTTCATTGCCGACATCAAGGGCCGCAAGTCGCATCTGATCGTCGAAGACGGTCTGCGCATCCTCTGCAATCTGGAACACCGCGGCGCCACCGGCGCCGACCCGCGCATGGGCGACGGCGCCGGCATCCTGGTGCAGATTCCGCATAAGTTTTTCGCCAAGGAAGCGGCACGCCTCGGCTTCAGCCTGCCCGCCCCCAGCGAATACGCCGTTGGCTATCTGTTCATGCCGACCGACAGCAACTGGCGCGAGATCATCCGCGACATCTACGAGGAGATGATCGGGCGCGAGGGCATGACGCTGCTCGGCTGGCGCGACGTGCCGACCGACAATGCCTCGCTCGGCGAGTCGGTGAAGCCGACCGAGCCCCATCACACCCAGGTCTTTATCGGCCGCGGCAAGAAGAAGTATTCCGAAGACGAGTTCGAGCGCCGGCTTTACGTGCTGCGCAAGTCGATCTCGAACGCGATCTATCGCCGCCGCGAGCGCCGCACCTCGGGCTATTACCCGGTGTCGATCTCGTGCCGCACCGTGATCTACAAGGGCATGTTCCTGGCCGACCAGCTCGGCAGCTACTACCCCGACCTGCACGATCCGGATTTCGAAAGCGCAATCGCGCTGGTGCATCAGCGCTTCTCGACCAACACCTTCCCGGCCTGGTCGCTGGCGCACCCGTATCGCTTCGTCGCGCATAACGGCGAAATCAACACGCTGCGCGGCAACAACAACTGGATGGCGGCGCGCCAAGCCTCGGTGTCCTCGCCGCTGTTCGGCGCGGACATCGGCAAGCTGTGGCCGATTTCCTACGAAGGCCAGTCCGACACCGCCTGCTTCGACAACGCGCTCGAATTCCTGGTGCAAGGCGGCTACTCGCTCGCCCACGCCATGATGATGCTGATCCCCGAAGCCTGGGCGGGCAATCCGCTCATGAACGAGGAGCGCCGCGCGTTCTACGAATACAACGCCGCGCTGATGGAGCCGTGGGACGGCCCGGCGGCGATCGCCTTCACCAACGGTCGGCAAATTGGCGCGACGTTGGACCGCAACGGCTTGCGGCCGGCGCGCTATCTGCTGACCAACGACGACCGCATCGTCATGGCGTCCGAAATGGGCGTGCTCCCGATCCCGGAAAAGGACATCATCAAGAAGTGGCGGCTGCAGCCGGGCAAGATGCTGCTGGTCGATCTCGACGAAGGCCGGCTCATTCCCGACGAGGAACTGAAGGCGACGCTGGCCAAGAGCCATCCCTATCGCGAGTGGCTGGACCGCACGCAGATCGTGCTGGAAGAGCTTCCGGGCGCCGCCAATCACGCGCCGATTTCGAACCTGGCGCTGCTCGATCGCCAGCAGACCTTCGGCTACACGCAGGAAGACCTCAAGCTGCTGATGACGCCGATGGGCACCACCGGCGAGGAAGCCATCGGCTCCATGGGCAACGACACGCCGATCTCGGCGCTGTCGGACAAGCCCAAGCCGCTGTTCACTTATTTCAAGCAGAACTTCGCGCAGGTCACCAACCCGCCGATCGATCCGATCCGCGAAGAACTGGTGATGAGCCTCGTTTCGATCATCGGGCCGCGGCCTAACTTGCTCGACCACGAGGGCATGTCGAACACCAAGCGCCTCGAAGTACGCCAGCCTATCCTGACCAACGAAGACCTGGAGAAAATTCGTTCAATTTCGGAAATGACGGGCGCTCATTTCCAGTCGAAGACCTTCGACATCACCTTCCCTGCCGAACACGGCGCGTCCGGGATGGGTTTTGCCATCGAAGAACTGTGCGTGCGCGCCGAAGAAGAAGTACGTAAGAACTGCAACATCATCATCCTGTCGGACCGCAAGGCCGGCGCCGATCGCATTCCGATCCCGGCGCTGCTGGCCTGCGCGGCGGTGCATCATCATTTGATCCGCGCCGGCCTGCGCACGTCCGTGGGCCTGGTGGTAGAGACAGGCGAGCCGCGCGAAGTGCATCACTTTGCTTGTTTGGCCGGTTACGGCGCCGAAGCGATCAACCCCTATCTCGCCTTCGAAACGCTGGTGGCGATGAAAGACACGCTGCCGCAGAAGCTCGAAGAGAAAGAAATCGTCAAGCGCTACATCAAGTCGATCGACAAGGGCCTGCTGAAGGTGATGTCCAAGATGGGCATCTCGACCTACCAGTCCTATTGCGGCGCGCAGATTTTCGACGCGGTCGGGCTGCGGCAGGAATTCGTCGATACCTATTTCACCGGCACCCATACCCGCATCGAAGGCGTGGGCCTGGCCGAGATCGCCGAAGAAAGCGTGCGCCGTCACCGCGACGCCTTCAACGACTCGCCGATCTATAAGTCGATGCTCGACGTCGGCGGCGACTATGCCGTGCGCGTGCGCGGCGAAGACCATGTCTGGACTGCCGAAACCGTGTCGCGGCTGCAGCACGCGGTGCGCGGCAACTCGCAGGACCATTACCGCGCCTTCGCCAAGATCGTGAACGATCAGAACGAACGGCTGCTCACCATGCGCGGCCTGTTCAACATCAAGACCGCGCACGACGTCGGCCGCAAGCCGGTGCCGCTCGATGAAGTCGAGCCGGCCAAGTCGATCGTGCGCCGCTTCTCGACCGGCGCCATGTCCTATGGCTCGATCTCGCGCGAGGCCCACACCACGCTCGCCATCGCGATGAACCGCATCGGCGGCAAGTCGAACACCGGCGAAGGCGGCGAAGAGAGCGACCGCTTCAAGCCGCTGCCGAACGGCGACAGCATGCGCTCGGCCATCAAGCAGGTCGCGTCGGGCCGTTTTGGCGTCACCACTGAGTATCTCGTTAACTCGGACATGATGCAGATCAAGATGGCGCAGGGCGCCAAGCCCGGCGAAGGCGGTCAGTTGCCCGGCCACAAGGTCGACAAGACCATCGCCAAAGTGCGCTATTCGACGCCCGGCGTCGGTCTGATCTCGCCGCCGCCGCACCACGACATCTATTCGATCGAGGATCTGGCGCAGCTCATCTACGACCTGAAGAACGTCAATCCGACCGGCGACGTTTCGGTGAAGCTCGTCTCGGAAGTCGGCGTCGGCACCGTCGCCGCCGGCGTCTCGAAGGCGCGCGCCGACCACGTCACCATCTCAGGTTTCGAGGGCGGCACCGGCGCCTCCCCCCTCACCTCGCTCAAGCATGCCGGTTCCCCGTGGGAAATCGGCCTCGCCGAGACCCATCAGACGCTGGTCGCCAATAGGCTGCGCGGCCGCATCGCCGTCCAGGTCGATGGCGGCATCCGCACCGGCCGCGACGTTGTCGTGGGCGCGATGCTCGGCGCCGACGAATTCGGCTTCGCCACCGCGCCGCTCATTGCGGCCGGCTGCATCATGATGCGCAAGTGCCATCTCAACACCTGCCCGGTTGGGGTCGCCACGCAGGACCCGGTGCTGCGCAAGCGCTTCAAGGGCCAGCCCGAGCACGTCATCAACTACTTTTTCTTCGTCGCCGAGGAAGTGCGCGAACTTATGGCCGAGCTCGGCTACCGCACGTTCGACGAGATGGTCGGCCAGATGGACATGCTCGACCAGCGCCGGCTGGTGGAGCATTGGAAGGCCAAGGGCCTCGATTTCTCCAAGCTGTTCCTGATGCCGAAGGCGCCCAAGGGCACCGCGATATTCAATTGCGAAGAGCAGGATCATCATCTCGAGAAGATTCTCGACCGCAAGCTGATCGCCGAATCGCAGGCCGCGCTCGACCGTGGCGCGCCGGTGCGGCTGCAGACCGCGATCGCCAGTGTCAACCGCGCCGCCGGCGCGATGCTGTCGGGCGAAGTCGCCAAGCGCTACGGCCACGCGGGCCTGCCGGACGGCACCATCCACGTGCGCATGAACGGCACCGCGGGACAGAGCTTCGGCGCCTGGCTGGCGCACGGCGTCACCTTCGAACTCGAAGGCGAAGCCAACGACTATGTCGGCAAGGGCCTGTCGGGCGGGCGCATCATCATCCGGCCGCCGGCCGATACCGGCGTCGTGCCGGAAGAATCCATCATCGTCGGCAACACGGTGCTGTACGGCGCCATCGGCGGCGAATGCTATTTCCGCGGCGTCGCCGGCGAACGTTTCGCCGTGCGCAACTCGGGCGCCACCGTCGTGGTGGAAGGCACCGGCGACCACGGCTGCGAGTATATGACCGGCGGCGTCGTCGTCGTGCTTGGGACAACCGGCCGCAACTTCGCCGCCGGCATGTCGGGCGGCATCGCTTACGTCATCGACGAAGACGGCACCTTCAAGACCCGCTGCAACATGGCGATGGTCGAACTCGAGCCGGTGCCGGAAGAGGAAGAAATCGCCGAGAAGGAATACGGCGTCGAACTCGAAACCAGCGGCCGCGTCGACATCATGTCCGACTTGACCAATGGCGACGCTCAACGCCTGCACAAGTTGATCTCCGATCACGCCCGCTATACCAATTCCAAACGCGCGGCCGAGATCCTCGCCGATTGGAAACGCTATCGTCCGCTATTCAAGAAAGTGATGCCGGTCGAATACCGCCGCGCGCTTGCTGAGATGGCAAAGGAAAAGGCCGCCACCATGCAGGCGGCGGAGTAATATGGGTAAGGTCACCGGCTTTCTCGAATTCGAACGGCACGATCGCAAATACGCTCCGGTCGAGGAGCGTATCAAGAACTATCGTGAGTTCGTGCTGCCGCTGCCGGACAAGGACGTCCGCGAGCAGGCGGCGCGCTGCATGGATTGCGGCGTGCCCTATTGCCACGGCACCAGTAGGCTGACCGGCGCGCCGACCGGCTGCCCGGTCAACAACCAAATTCCGGACTGGAACGATCTGGTCTATCGCGGCAACTGGGACGAAGCCGCGCGCAACCTGCACTCGACCAACAACTTCCCGGAAATGACCGGCCGCGTCTGCCCGGCGCCGTGCGAGGCGTCCTGCACGCTCAACATCGACGAAAAT
>JANMSZ010000351.1:0-1652 GCA_031389925.1 Hyphomicrobiales bacterium
CAGGTCGGCGACGTCAAGCTGATGGCGCGCGCGGTCGAAGGCATCGAAATGAAGGACCTCAAGAGCCTCGCCGATGACGGCAAGAAGCAGCTCGGCTCCGGCGTGGTCGCCATCGTCGGCGTCACCGCGGACGGCAAGGCCGGCGTCGTGGTCGGCGTCACGCCCGATCTTGTCGCGCGCTTCAGCGCGGTCGATCTCGTCAAGATCGCCTCCGAGGCGCTCGGCGGCAAGGGCGGCGGCGGACGGCCCGACATGGCGCAGGCCGGCGGCCCCGACGGCGCCAAGGCGGATGCGGCGCTGTCGGCGATCGAAAAGGCCATGGGCGGCGCCTGACCTGCGCTGCGCCAAAAAATCGCGAAAACAACCCCATGCACAGTAAGCAACGCCTTGGATTCGTTCTGCTTTTCGTGCGGGCACAACGGGTCGTAACCCTAACCTGATACCATCCAGCTTTAGCGTTGACGCAATGCCGGCGCGATGCGGTCGATCCGGTTGGTCCAGATGCCGCCGGCAAAACCGGATGGCAACAATGCGAGGTCTTCGGGCCGGTCGATTCCGCTGGAGAAATCCTCGCCGTCGTGGCGTCCGATGATGAAGACCGCCGAGCCATGATCGTTCATCCGGTTGAGAAACCTGTTCGGCCAGCCCCACAGCAACGGCGCATAATTGACCGGCACCAGCAGCATGCTGCGTTCGCAGTCGGACGGCATGGTACCGGACCAGCCCAGCAGGATATAACGGACGAGGCAGCGCTTCAGCGTCGATCCTGACATCGTGGGGATGTCGAGCATGTCCCGCGCGGCCGCCACCGGCAGCGCGCCGCCATAGATCATCAGTCGGTGCAATTGTGGTTGCGGCAGCGATTTCAGGCGTTCGGCGAGCCGCCGGCCCTCATCGGCATCGTTGCTCTTGATGTGGATCAGAAAGCGCTTGTCGGGGAAGGCGCTCAGCACCTCGTCGAGCGAGGGCAGCAGGCCGATGCCGGTGCCGCGCAACGGAAAGGTCTTGCCGCCGTCGGCGGTGTAGCCATGGCCGACGTCCAGCTTTTTCAGCTCGGCGAGGCTGTGTTCGCGTGTCACGCCATGGCCGTCGGTGCGGCAGTCCAGCGTCCAGTCATGGAACACGGCGATCTGGCCGTCGGTGGTCGGGTGAACGTCGAGTTCGACGATGTCGGCGCCGGCGGCGAACGCAGCGCGCATCGAGGGCAGGGTATTCTCGATGAAGGCATGCTCGGGCGGAAAAATTCGCGCCGCGGTGCAGGTGGTCGCCGTCAGGCCCGTTGCCGGATAGGTCTGGGCCAGCCCGCGATGCGCCAGAAGGGTGCGCGTCGTCTGCGGCGAAACCCAGAGCGAGCTGTTGCCGAGCGCGATCGCGCCGACCATGAGGATGGTGAGGAGCACTGTGAGTCGAATGATTCGCCGCATGGTGACCCCAGAGAATTGCCGGCGGACCACGCAAGTTCCTTGGGGCGAAAGCGCGGCGTTCCAAACCCGTCATTGCGAGGAGCCCTTGCGACGAAGCAATCCATTCTTCCGTTGCTTGGATAGATGGATTGCTTCGCTGCGCTCGCAATGACGTTGAGGAAGCGTGCGGCCTACTTTAGGCCGCAGGCGTAATCGTCAGGCCATTTCCTTCGTCAGATTCTCGCCGAC
>JANMSZ010000357.1:0-8598 GCA_031389925.1 Hyphomicrobiales bacterium
ACCGTCGCCGACGTCGTGCCTTTGCATGGGCTCAACCGCGCCTTCGTCGCCAAAGGTTTGATCGCGCTGCGCCGCCGCGACAGCGTCGGTCTGACCGCGCTGATGGATGCAGCGCGCCTCTCCGGTCCGCCGGAAGCCTGGCATCTCGGTTTTTTGCTTGGGCCTCGCATCAATGCCGGCGGCCGCATCGGCAATGCCGGACTTGGCGCGAAGTTGCTGCTGGAAGAAGACCCGATCGAAGCTGGCCGCATCGCCGGCGAACTCGACCGGCTCAACAGCGAACGCCGGCAGATCGAAGTCGCCACGGTCGAGCAGGCGGAAGCCGAAGCCTTGGCCGCACTCGGCATCGAGGAGAAGGGCGCCGTCGTCGTCACCGCCGGAACAGGCTGGCATCCCGGCGTCGTCGGACTTGTCGCGGCGCGCTTGAAGGAACGCTACGGCCGGCCGGCGTTTGCGATTGCGCTCGAGCCCGGCGGCATCGGCACCGGCTCCGGCCGTTCCATCGCCGGGGTCGATCTCGGCCGCGCGGTGCGTCAGGCGGTGCGCGACGGTCTGCTGCTCAAAGGCGGCGGTCACGCCATGGCGGCCGGCGTCACATTGCCGAAAGGCGGGCTCGCCGCGTTCCGCGCCTTCCTCGAAGCCACACTCGCGCCCTCTGTCGAAATTGCGAGGCGTGAAACCGCGCTGCCGATCGATGGCGCGGTTAGCGCCGGCGGCGTCGATCTCGCGCTGTGCGACATGCTGGCGCGCGCCGGGCCCTATGGCGCCGGCAACCCGGAGCCGACTTTGGCGCTGCCCGCGCACACGCTCGCTTATGTCGATCCGGTCGGCGAGAACCACATCCGCGCCCGCTTCCGCTCGGGCGACGGCAAGTTCGTCAACGCCATCGCGTTCCGTGTCGCCGGCACGCCGCTCGGCCGCGCGCTGATCGATAATCGCGGCCGGGCCATGCATGCGGCGGGTCAATTGACGGTCGACCGCTGGCAAGGCCAGGAGCGCGTGCAGATGCGGCTCACGGACGTTGCGGTAAGCTGACTCCGCCGCCGTAACCCGCTATAAGCCCTTCAACAAACAAACGTGGTGGGGGGGATTGTCATGTCATTCGGAAAAATCGTTGCGGCGTCCGCGGTCGCGGCTTTGCTGGTTGCGCAACCGGCCGTAGCGCAGCCATATCCCGCGCGCGATATCACTTTCCTGGTGGCCTTCGCGCCGGGCGGCGTTGCCGATACCGTGGCGCGCCTGGTGGCGCAGGGCGTGTCGGCGAAACTCGGACGCAACGTCATTGTCGATAATCGCGGCGGCGCCGGCGGCAACATCGCGGCGGCCGCGGTCGCGCGCGCCGCGCCTGACGGCTACACGCTGCTGGTCACCACCACCGCGCTCGCCATCAACGAGACGCTGACGCCGGGCAAAGGCTTTGCCGCGAGCGATCTCAAGTCGATCGCGATCGTCGCCTCAAGCCCGGAGTGTCTCGCGACCGGCGAGGGCACGCCGGCCAAGAACCTCGCCGAATTTCTCAAGTCGGTACAGGGCAAGAGCATCAATTTCGGCACCGCCGGTGTCGGCAGCGGCTCGCACATCGCCGCCGAATATTTCCTGAAGGTCCATGCCAAGGTTTCGGCGGTGCACGTGCCGTTCAAAGGCGGCGCGCCGGCGATGAACGCGGTGATGGGTAATCAGCTCGAATTGCTCGCCACCACGCTTGGCGGCGGCGCCGCGGGGCAGATCGCCGGCGGCAAGCTCAAAGGTCTCGGCGTCGCCAGTGCCAAACGCACGGCGGTCGTGCCCAATGTGCCGACTTATGCCGAAGCCGGTTATCCGTTCGAAGCCTCGTCCTGGGTTGGTGTGTTTGCCCCGGCCGCGACCCCCGCCGATATCGTCGGCAAGCTCCATACCGCGATCGATGAGGTGATGAAGGACCCGGCGCTGCAGCAAAAGCTCATCGCCATCGGCTTTGACCCCATGACCGGATCGCAAGCCCAGGCCGATACCATGTTCAAGGCCGAAGTGACCAAGTGGGGCACGATGGTCACGGCGTTGAATATTTCGATCAACTGAGCCTTTAACGGCCCGCACATGCATTTCGGCCGTGACGTTACAGCACGTCGGTTTTTTGCGCTTTGCAGGCGGGATCGTCGAAGTCGGCTTTCGCCACGGGCCAGAGCTTTTCCGCCTCCTTGGCCTTGAGCGCGGCGCCGGTCGGAATGCCGGCCAGGAATTGGTTGCCCGTCATGCGCTCGATCTCGGCCACGGACTTGAACCACACCGCGGGATCGTACGGCCCTTTGGCATAAGTCTTGTGCCGTTGTGGATAAACGAAACCTAGAACCTCCCATTGATCGTTTTGTTTGCGCGCAACGATTTTGAAAATGCCCGCCGGGATCGCGACCGGCATGGCCTTCTTGTTCTTATCCGACCGCAACCAGGTGACCGGTCGGTTCTTCTTGAACACTGGGCCGGCGACCACCCAGACCTCGCCATGCTTATTTGCCCACGCGCCGGTCATACACTCCAGCGTCAGCCATGGCTGCGCGTTGAACTGTGACAGTTGCGGAACGGCATTGACGACATTGTGGGTATCCACTGCCGCTTTCTGCCCGAGCCGCTCGGTCAAATATTTCTGTGCCAGATGACCGCGTTCGTACCAATTTTTATGGGCGTTCTGAAAGGCCTTTGAGAAGGCGTAGCTTTTGTCGGTCGGCGCAATGCCTTGCTTGGCGAGGTCTGAAACAGTGGACCAATCGCCGGGTCGGTCGACGCCCTTTCCAAGCCGAGGCGAGATACGTTTAATGTGATGCACGACCCAGTGCGGCACGCCGAGATATTTTGGTTTTTTAGCGCGCTCTTGAGTGTTGAAATTGCTGACATAGCCTTCAAAGCAGACAAGGCGGTCCGGCTTACCGGCGAGACCTGGATTGTGCTCGCTGAGGAGGGCGGGGGTGCATTCGACGATGCCGTTCTTCTTATCGGCTTCGCTCAACTCCGCGAATGCGGGCGAACCGAACGCGGCGGCAACAGCAATGACGCACAGAATACGGATATGGCGCAGGCTCATGACGCGTCTCCCCCGAAACACGAATAAGTTGCGATAATATATAGCACTATAATAGCGGGAAATGGCAAATGAAGCTAGCGGCGCGCGTCAGCGCTTGCGGGCTTTCTTGCAGAACACGTCGTAGATCGCGCCGATCACGATTCGGGCGTCCGCGCTGGAAAGATTGTAGTAGATCGTCTTGCCCTCGCGCCGCGTCGACACAAGGCCGTCGGCGCGCAACCGCGCCAGTTGCTGTGAAACCGTCGGTTGCCGCAGACTGAGGATGTCCTCGAGCTCGCTGACCGACTTCTCGCCCTCGGCGAGAATGCACAGAATCATCAGCCGACTTTCGTGCGCAAGCGCTTTGAGAAAGCTGGCGGCGCGCGTCGCATTGCCGACCATGCGGTCAAGCTCTTGCGAACGTTCGCGGCTGTCGAGAGTTTGCAAATCCATTTGTGTACCAACGGTCGCAAAGCAGGCGCTGAGAGAATACAGACGATCGGTTGCGGGCGTGCAATGTTTTTGTTTTTTCCAAGTGCTACGTGCGTTTACCCGGTTCCCGGCGCGTTCAATTTCTTGATAAGGCTGCCGAGCAACCCCCAGAAGTTGTCTTCGCCGGGATAGCCGCGGATGCGTCCGATTTCGCGGCCGCGATCGACCAGCACGAACAGCGGCGCGAGCTTCTCGATATCGATGAAGACGAGGTCTTGCGGCACCGGACCGGCAATATCGACGCGGCGCAGCGGCGCGCGTTGGCCCTCATCGGTCTTGGCGTAGACCGGCGCGATCTCGCGGTTAAAGGCGTCGCACCAGATGCAGCCGGCCTGTTCGAACATCACCAGTTCGGCCGCGCGCGCCTGCGTTACGGTCAAAGCAATAAATATTGCGCCGACGACGGCAAACCGAGAAAAAAGCGTTTGAGAAAAAGTTCTGGACGGCACGTTTATTCTCTTTCAACCGCCGCGGCACGCGGCGAAGGTGTGGCCGGTATATATCAGTAATGCTGAATATGTCGACGCGCACGCATTTTGCCAAGAACCCCGAAGGGTCGCCCCGATGAGTCTCGACGTCACCGCCGGCGGGGCCTTCGTCGCGGGCCTGTTGTCCTTTGCTTCGCCCTGCGTGCTGCCGCTGGTGCCGCCTTACCTCGCCTATATGGGCGGGGTTTCGGTCGAGCAGCTGCGCGAGCAGGGCGCCTCGGGACGGGTGCGGGTGCTGCTGGTGGCGCTGTGCTTCGTCGCCGGCTTCAGCACGGTGTTTGTGGCGCTGGGCGCCACCGCCTCTTGGATCGGGCAGGCGGTCAGCGCGCATCTCGGTATCCTCGGTTATATCGCCGGCGTGCTGCTCGTGCTGATGGGGCTGCACTTCCTCCATGTGGTTCGGATTCCGCTGCTCGACCGCACCGCCCGGGTCGGCGTCGCCAACAAGCCGGCCGGCATGGTGGGCGCGTATGTGATCGGGCTTGCTTTCGGCTTCGGCTGGAGCCCCTGCGTCGGCCCGGTGCTGGCGGCGATCCTGCTGATGGCCGGGTCGGCCAACAGCGCCGGTGAGGGCGCGCGGCTGCTGTTGGTTTATTCGCTCGGCATCGGCCTGCCGTTCCTGGTGGCGGCGTATTTCGCGGCCGGCTTCATGCGCTGGAGCGCCCGGTTCCGCACCCGGCTCGACTTGATCGAGAAGGCCATGGGCCTGTTCCTGATCGCCGCCGGCATCCTCATCTTCACCGGCCAGATGCCCACCATTGCCTTCTGGCTGATCGAGACGTTCCCGGCCTTGGGCCGCATCGGCTGAGGGGCGGCCGCCTAGACGACTCAGAGGGCATTTTCTACCAGTCGGGTGAGGGACCAGTCCGACATGCCGCCATCGCTGTTGCCGACCGCTTCAAGCGCCAAACCGCTCAACATCCCGCAAACCCACGCCCAGGCGCTCGAACTGCACAAAGCAGGGCGGCTGGCCGAGGCGGAGCGGCTCTACGCGGCGATTTTGGCCGTGCGGCCGGACCATTTCGACGCGCTGCATCTTCTCAGCCTGATCAGGATGGCGCAGGGCCAGTTGGCCGAGGCGTTGCGGCTGATCGGCGAGGCGATGCGGGCGAGAGCGCCCACGCCGCAGATATGGCTCAACCAGGGTATCCTGCTCAACGCGCTCGCCCGACATCAAGAAGCCGTCGATAGCTTCGATCAGGCGATCAAGCTGAAGTCCAAATTCCCCGAAGCGTACAATAACCGCGGCGTCGTGCTGGCCACGCTCGGCCGCGACGAGGAGGCCTTGGCGAGCTACGCCAAGGCGCTGGCGATCACGCCGAATTATTCCGAGGCACTGTCCAATCGCGGTAACGCGCTGCTCAAGCTCAAGCGCTACGACGAGGCGTTGAAGAATTACGAGCGCGCCATTGCGGCGCGGCCGGACTACGCCGACGCCCATTACAACCGCGGCAATGTATTAAAGGAACTGGGCCGCTTCGATGAGGCGTTGGCCTGTTACGACCGCGCGCTCGCCGCGCAGCCGGGCATGACCCCGTGCTTCATCAACCGCGGCGTCCTGCTGGCCGAACTCGGCCGCTACGACGACGCGCTGGCGAGCTACGATCAGGCGCTCGTGCTGGCGCCCGGCAATGTCGAGGCGAGCTACAATCGCGGCCACGTGCTGGAGCGGCTCAATCGTTATGACGAGGCGCTGGCCGCTTACGACCAGGCGATCGCGGCGCTGCCGACACTTGCCGAAGCTTACGCCAACCGCGGCAACACGTTGCGCGAGCTGAAGCGCTTTGCCGATGCGCTGGCGAGCTACGACCGCGCGTTGGAATTGCGTCCGGACCTGATCGAGGCGCTGTCGAACCGCGGCATGATCCTGCACGAACTCAAGCGGCTCGAGGACGCGCTGCCGAGCTATGACCGTGCGCTGCAGTTGCGTCCGGACTACATCGACGCGCTCAACAACCGCGCGCAAACCTATCAGGAGCTCAAGCGTTTCGAAGAGGCGCAGGCCGACTTCGATCACGTGCTGGCGCTCGCGCCGGACCACGACCATGGCTTCAGCGGCGCTGCCTCCTGCGCCATCAATCTCTGCGACTGGGTGCGGCGCGAGCGCTTCGCGCCGTCGGTGCCCGAGCATATCTTCGGCCGGAAGTCGGTGTTCTCGCCGTTCATCGTGTTCGGCTATAGCGACGATCCGGCGCTGCAAATGCAATGCGCCAAGAATTACATCGAGAACCGCATCCCGCGGCAGCCAGTACCGCTGTGGACCGGGCAAAAATGGCGGAACGAGAAAATCCGCGTTGCCTATCTGTCGGCGGATTTTCGCACCCACGCCACTGCTTTCCTGATGGCCGAGTTGTTCGAGCGCCACGACAAGTCGCGCTTCGAGACGCACGCCATTTCGTTCAGCACCGACGACCACAGCGAGATGCGCCGCCGGCTGATCGCGGCGTTCTCGAAGTTCCACGACGTGCGCGCCAACAGCGACCGTGAAGTCGCGCAGCTCATGCACGAGATGAAGATCGACATCGCGATCGATCTCAAGGGCTATACCCAGGACGCGCGGCCGGAAATTTTCGAATACCGGCCGGCGCCGATCCAGGTGAACTATCTAGGCTACCCCGGCTCCATGGGCAGCCGGGTGATGGACTACATCGTCGCCGACAAGACGGTGGCGCCGTTCGAGCACGCGCCGTTCTTTTCCGAAAAGATCGTGCAATTGCCGGACAGCTACCAGGTCAACGACACCCATCGCAAAGTGTCGCCGAACCTGCCGACGCGCGCGCAGGCAGGCTTGCCGGAGCAGGGCTTCGTATTCTGCAGCTTCAACAACAACTGGAAGATCACGCCGGCGATGTTCGACGTCTGGATGCGACTGTTGCATCAGGTCGAGGGTAGTGTGCTGTGGCTGCTCGGCGACAATGACGGTTCGATCCGCAACCTGCGGCTTGAGGCGCAGAAACGGGGAATCGATGCGTCGCGGCTGGTGTTTGCCGGCCGCATGGTGCCGGAGGAACATCTGGCGCGTCACGCGCTGGCCGATTTGTTCCTCGATACGCTGCCGTGTAACGCGCACACCACGGCGAGCGACGCGCTCTGGGTCGGATTGCCGGTGCTGACCTGCGAAGGGCATGCCTTTGCCGGGCGCGTCGCGGCGAGCCTGCTGCGCGCGGCGAACGTGCCGGAGTTGGTTGCGGCCAACATGGCTGACTACGAAGCGCTGGCGCTCAAGCTGGCGCGCGCGCCGGCGCAACTAAGCGAACTCAAACAGCGCCTGCTGCAAAACCGCATGAGCGTGCCGCTGTTCGACACCGCGCGTTTTACCCGGCATATCGAGGCGGCCTACACCACGATGTGGGAAACCTGGCAGCGCGGCGAGGCGCCGCAAGCTTTCGCCGTCGCGCCGATCGGCTAAACAATCATTTAACCGAACCGGAACGCCAGCAGATGATCGAACGAGCGCAGTTCGATCAGCACGCGATGCAGAAGTCCCGCGTCGCGCGTGGCGATAGCTTTCGGGATGAGCGCGAGGCTCAGCCGCGCGCCATCGATCAACCGGCGGAACTCGCCGTCGCTGCGGATCGCCTCGGCGGCGATGCCGTCGCATCGCGCAAGCACGTAGCCGTAGACGGCGGCCTTGCCGGCCACCTCGGTCGCGGTGTCGGCTTTTGAGAGATCGAGCGCGCGGTCGTTGTAGACCATCAGCGCATCCATCGCCTCGTTGGCGTCGCGGACGCAATCCGCCAACACGACGATGCCGCTCGCCTTGCGCAGCGCGTAAAAATCGTCGCGCAGTATTTTGAGTGCCGCAGCCGTTGCGTCGGCGCGGCCGGCCTTGAGCATCATGTCGGCTGTGACGAACTGCACGGCGGCTTTGGTCATCAGGTTCGCGTACAGCGGATTGCCTTCGAACGCGTCCGGCCGCTTGCCGCCAAAGCGGGCGGCCAGTCTGCTCCATGATTCGCGCAGCCGCTCGAGCTCGAGGGACGCGAGGTCGGTATTTCCGGTGCGCAGATAGCCGATCGCCACCCGGTTATGGCCGGCGACGGTCTCCATCGACGCATTGAAGTCGGCGAGGTCGCCAGCTTGTGCCGGAGCGGCGGCCCACAAAGCGAGACCGAGGATTGCGCCGCGTATGCACCATCGCCACATTGAGGATCACCTCGGTTCGGCCGAGGATATAGACCTCGGCCCCGAGCATGGATACTTCTAAGAGCATGAAAATCACCCGGCGATGGCTTCTGGCAGGGGCGGCAAGCCTTGCAACAAGTGTGGCCGTCGCCGGCACCGCGCGCGCCGCGGAGCCCATTTTGACCGATGACGGGCTCTACAGACAGTCCTGGTTTCTGGAGAGTTTTCTGGACCTTAGCGACGATCTCGAGGGGGCTGCCAAAGAGGGCAAGCGCTTCGCGATCATGTGGGAGCTCAAGGGCTGCCCCTATTGCAAGGAAACCCACTTCGTCAATTTCGCCCAGCCGAAAATCGCCGATTACATCAAGGCCAATTTCGAGGTCCTGCAGCTCAACATCATCGGCTCCCGCAAGGTGACCGACTTCGACGGCACCGAGATGTCGGAGAAGGAATTGGCGG